>VAZQ01000081.1 GCA_005883115.1 Alphaproteobacteria bacterium
TGCAGATCGCCGACCTCACGGCAGCGCCGCAGGCAGAACGAAGCGCGCTCGCCAAGTTCGCGGGAGCTCGCACCGTTCTCGCCGTGCCGATGCTCAAAGAGGGCGAACTGATCGGCGCGATCATCATTTACCGTCAGGAGGTCCGCGCCTTTACCGACAAACAGATCGAGCTGGTGACGAGCTTCGCGCGTCAGGCGGTGATCGCCATCGAGAACACCCGCCTGCTCAACGAGCTGCGCGAATCGCTGCAGCAGCAGACCGCCACCGCAGACGTGCTCAAGGTCATCAGCCGCACGGCGTTCGAGCTGCAGCCCATCTTCGACACACTGGTCGAGAACGCCGTCAGGTTATGCGAGGCCGAGAGGGCGTTCCTCTTCCAGTTCGACGGTAAATTTCTGGGCTCCGTGGCGACCTACAATGTGTCGCCTAAGCTCAGGGAGTTCGTAGATAAGAACCCGATCGCTCCGGGACGCCACAGCATCTCGGCGCGTGCTGCCCTCGAGCGGCAAACGGTACACGTCCCTGACATCCAGGGCGATCCCGAGTATGCCTATGCTGTGCGAGACGAGCGGCCAATCCGGACGACGCTCGCCGTCCCGATGCTGAAAGGGGACGACCTCGTTGGAACCATCACCATCTACAGACTGGAACTCAAGCCGTTCAGTGACAAGCAGATCGCGCTCGTCGAGACGTTCGCCGACCAGGCGGTGATCGCAATCGAGAACGTGCGGCTATTCAACGAAATCCAAGACAAGAGCCGGCAGCTCGCGGAGGCGAGCCAGAACAAATCGCAATTCCTCGCCAGCATGAGCCACGAGCTGCGCACGCCGCTCAACGCCATCATCGGGCTGACGGAGATGATGGTCACCAACGCCGCGCGCTTCGGCACAGAAAAGGCGCTGGAGCCTTTGCGTCGCGTCAATGCTGCCGGCACGCACCTGCTCGGCCTCATCAACGAAGTTCTGGACCTTTCGAAGATCGAAGCCGGCAAGCTCGAG
Source organism: Alphaproteobacteria bacterium (assembly GCA_005883115.1). Lineage (GTDB taxonomy): Bacteria > Pseudomonadota > Alphaproteobacteria > Rhizobiales > Xanthobacteraceae > VAZQ01. The sequence goes on from VAZQ01000081.1 coordinate 999, forward strand.
CTCAATTCCGAGCCTATTGATTTGGCGCGACTGATCGATGAAGTGATCGGCACCGCAGGGCAGCTTGCCGACAAAAACAATAATCGCCTCGTTGTCGAAACCCGAGACAGCGTGCATGCGCTCACCGCGGATCCCATGCGGCTCAAACAGATCCTGCGCAATCTCTTGAGCAATGCTTGCAAATTTACGAAACAAGGGGAGGTCGCGCTGCGGGTGCGCAAGGTGGCGGATGGACGCGACTGGGTCGAGCTTGCCGTCGCTGATACCGGCATCGGGTTGACCGCCGAGCAGCAGACGAAACTGTTCCAGGACTTCACCCAGGCAGATTCTCTGACCGCACGCCGCTACGGCGGGACGGGCCTCGGCCTTGCCCTCTCGCGCAAGCTTGCGCGCATGATGGGCGGCGACGTGACCGTGACGAGCGAGCCGGGAAAGGGCTCAGTGTTCACAGTGCGCCTGCCAGCCGAGGCGGTGCATTAGTTAAAAAGCGTGAAGTTCCAAAAGCCGCATCGGCTTCCCAGGTTTTTACGTGCGATGCCGCGCATTTCTGTGACCGAAAAGCTACACTGCGCCGCTTTCCGAAGCGCGCGCGAGAGCGTTCACAATTCTCGCCACCATTTTCGCGCACAACCTGTCGCGGGCTCAGGAGACGGCACAAACAACGGGGGGAAGTGATGCGCGACAGTTTCGAGAACCAAATTCCTGACACGACGGCCTACAAGGAATGGCTCGGCGTCGTCGGCTCGATGATGGCGGCGGTTGCCATCTGCGCGGTGCTGTTCGCGGGCGGCATCATCTTGATGTAAGGCTTATAGGATGGGTTGACGTCCGCGAAGGCGGGCGCAAAACCCCATCGCTTGATCACCTCAAAACGCCTTCGCGCGTGAGCTCGTCCGTGACATCGTCGAGCGCGCGCTCGAGCCGCGCGCCGACCATCTCGATTTCGTCGGCTTCGATCACCAATGGCGGCGCGAACACCAGCCGGTCGCCGATCACGCGCAGCAGGAGCCCGTGCCGCTGGGCCGCGGCATCGACGCGTGCGCCGACGTTGAGCGCGCCGTCGAAGGGAATGCGCCTTTCACCGTCGCGCATCAGCTCCATGCCGAGGATGAGGCCGACCCCGCGCACGTCGCCGACCAGCGGATGCGCCTTGAGCCGCCCGAGCGTGGACTGCAGCACAGGCCCGAGGCGTTTGGCACGGCCGACGATGTCGATCTCGGCATAGATCTTCTGCACCTCGAGCGCGACGGCGGCGGCCACCGGATGTCCCGCATAAGTAAAGCCGTGCGCGAAATTGCCGAGCTTGTCCGATTGCGCGAGCATCGCCTCGTGGATGCGCTCGCTGATGAGCACGGCCGAAATCGGCTGCATGGCGGCGGAGAGCGCCTTGGCCGACGTGATCATGTCGGGGCGCAACGCATAGGTCTGCGAGCCCCACATTTCTCCGGTGCGGGCAAAGCCGCAAATCACCTCGTCGGCGACGAAGAGAATGTCGTACTTGCGCAGCACCGCCTGCACCTTCTCGAAATAGCCTTGCGGCGGAACGATTGCCCCGCCAGCGCCCATGACCGGCTCGGCGAAGAAGGCGGCGATGGTGTCCGCGCCTTCCGTTTGGATGAGCGCCTCGAGCGCCTCGGCCATGCGCGCGGAAAATTGATCTTCCGTCTCGCCCGGCTTATGCCGGCGGTAATAATGGGGAAATTCGGTGTGCTTGAATGGGGCGAACGGCAGGCCGAAGCCGGCGTGCATGTCCGGCTTTCCCGAGAGGCTGACCGCGGCGCAGGTGCTGCCGTGGTAGGCCATCTGCCGCGCGATGATTTTTGTCCGCCGTGGCTGTCCGAGCGCATTCCAGTAGTACCAGGCGAGTTTTATCGCGGTGTCGTTCGCCTCCGAGCCCGAGCACTGGAAGACGACGCGGGCCATAGGCACCGGCGCAATCTTGAGCAGCGTCTCGGCGAGCGCGACTGCAGGCTCATGCGAACGATGGCGATAAAGATGGTAATAGCCGAGCGTGCGCATCTGCTCGGCGGCGACCTGCGCAAGCCGCTCGGAGCCGAATCCGAGCGACGCGCACCAGAGCCCCGCGACCGCGTCGATGTAATCGCGTCCAGTATCGTCGAACACGCGACAACCCTGGCCACGCGTGATGACGTGCGGGCCTTCTTTCTGGTGCTTGCGCAGATTGGTCTGCATATGCACCAGCGTTGCGACGTCGCGCGCCTCGATCGAGTTCGGAATGTAGCTCACGCTCAATCCTCCGATGCCTCCCGCAGCGCCTGTGGGTCTGCGACGCCATAATCGCGCTCAGCCGACGCGGTGCTGACATAACCATCGACCAGATCGCGGCCGATGGCCGCGCGATCGCGCTCGGCCGGCGGGCCGAAGCCGCCCGAACCGGGCGTGATCATCTCGATGACGGAGCCCGCCGGCGCGCTGAACGCACCCTTGCCCGGCAAATGACGAACCGTTCCGTCTTGCTTTGTAAGCTTGACCGCGGCTGCTGCTCCCGCTTTCCCGCCAAGCAGTCCAAACGGCGGCGACTTCATGCGCTCCATACACAACGCGCCGGTTGCATCCGCGCCGTCGAGGAGCCGCCAAACCCGGATTGCGCCGCAGCCGCCGCGATAGCGCCCGGTGCCGCCCGAGTCGGGATTGATCGCGTAGCTCTCGATGCGTACCGGGAACGACGTCTCCATGATCTCGACCGGCGTGTTCATCGTATTGGAGATGCCGCTCGTGATGCAGTTGATCCCATCCTTGTTGGGTCGTGCGCCAAAACCGCCCTTCACCGTTTCGTATGAAACGTAGTAGCGGCCGGTGCGCGGATCGACGCCGCCGAGCGTCAGGATCGCCGAGGTGCCCTGGCTGCAGGCCATCACCTGCCCCGGCAGGAAGCTTGCCAGCGCGCCCATCACCATGTCGGCCACGCGGTGCGATATCTCGTGGTTGGCATAGACGACGGGCGCGGGGAAGGTGGCGTTCACGACCGACCCCTTCGGCGCCCTGATCTCGATGGCGCGCCAGCAGCCGGAATTGGGCGGAATGAGATTATTTGGATCGATTGCGGTCTTGAGCCCGCAATAGACGCCCGAGGCGGTGACCGAGAGTGGCGCGTTCATCGGTCCCGCGACCATTGGGTCGGTGCCGGCGAAATCCACGCTCAGCCGGTCGGCAGCTTTTTTGATGCGGAGGCGAATCCGGAACGGCGCATCGCTGCCGAGTGCGTCGTCGGCGATGCCGTCACCATCGCAGAAATCCTCGAAACTGCCGTCTCCATCCGGCAGATCGGCGAGCGTCGCGCGCATCAGCCGCTCCGAATAATCCATGACCTCGGCCATGTAACCGACGAGTTTGGCGCCGCCATAGCGCTGCGCGAGCGCGCTCAGACGCTCGCTTGCGCGACGCGTTGCGGCGAGCTGCGCGCCAAGATCGCCTCTGCGCTCCTCCGGCGTGCGAACGTTCGCCAAAATGATCTTTTCGAGATCGGCATTCATCGTGCCACGGCTGATGAGGCGCACCGGCGGCAGCCGAAGCCCTTCGCCGAAAATTTCCGTGACCGCGCCGTAGCTGCCCGGTGTTGCGGAGCCAACGTCCGGCCAATGGGCGCGCAGGCAGGCGTAGCCGAGCAGTTGGCCCGCGTAGAAGGCAGGCCGCACCACATTCACGTCGGGCAAGTGGCTGCCGCCGAAATAGGGATCGTTATGAATGAAAACGTCGCCGTCGTGCACGTCCCCAGCGAAGGCGGCGACGACAGCACGAACCGCGTCCGGCATCGAGCCGAGATGGATCGGCAGATCGGGCCCTTGCGCCACCATCTCGCCGCGAGCGTCGAAGACGCCGCAGGAATAGTCGCCTGCCGACTTCAGCAGCGGAGAATAGGCGGTCTTCGCCAAGACAACCCGCATCTCCTCGGCGATCTTGTAAAGGCTGTTTTTGACGATCTCGAAAGTGGCGGGATCAGTCGTCTGCGCCGCATAATTCATTGTTGTCCTGCTCCTTGTGGCAGGCGCGTGAGCAGCACGAAGCCATGCTCATCCATGATCGCGTGCCACCCGGGTGGAACAAGAATGGTGGATTCGAGCGACTCGATCACGACGGGACCCGCGAGCGTGAGGCCTGCAGGCATCCGCTTGCGATCGTAGATGGCCGCGTCGATGACGCCGCTTTGGCGAAACCAGATTTGGCGCTTGGCTTTGATCGGATCCGTTCCGCGGCGGGCCACGGTGTCACGGATCGTCAGCGGCGCCGTCGCGCCGATCGCGGCGACCCGAGCGCTGACCACCTGGACCGGCTCGCCGCGATTGTCGTGTCCGTAAGTATGCAGGTGACGCTCGTGGAACGCCTCTGCGATCTGCGCGAGCGTGGCGGCCTCGATGCAGCCGCGTGCAACCGGCACCTCGAGCTCGTGCGATTGCCGCGGGTAGCGCGCGTCGACGGAGCGCACGAGGCGCCGCCGCTCAGGCGCGATACCGGCCCGCTCGAGCATCGCCGCGCCCCTCTTCTCGAGCGCGGTGAAGGCAGCTTCCAAGGCCTGCGGCTCGACGGCGGCCGTACTGTGCAAGGTTTGCACGTAGTCGCGTTTCAAATCGGTCCCGATGAGTCCGAGCGCCGAAAACGCGCCGGGAATCGGCGGGCAGATCACCTCGGTGATGCCGAGCTCGCTCGCGAGCGCCGCGGCGTGCAGCGGCCCTGCACCGCCGAAAGCGGCGAGGGCGAAGTGCCGCGGATCATGGCCGCGCTGAATAGAGACGATCTTTAGCCCTTCCGCCATGGCGTGATTGACGACATCGATCACGGAAGCCGCAGCCGTCCGCATGTCCAGCCCAAGCGGCTCCGCGAGCCGTGTTCGCACTGCCGCCGCGGCCGCGGTATGGTCGATCGGCAGCTCCCCGTCGAGCAGCGACGTCTTGTCGAGGTAGCCGAGGAGGAGATTGCAGTCCGTCACCGTCGGCTCGGTTCCGCCGCGGGCGTAGCATACGGGGCCGGGATCGGCGCCGGCGCTCTTCGGCCCGACCCGCAGAGCGCCTGCGCGGTCGACCCATGCAATCGATCCGCCGCCGGCGGAGACCTCGGCAAGATCGATGACTGGTACGCGGATCGGATGCCCGGTTCCGTTCATCCACCGGCTCATGCTCGATCCGCCGCCGACCTCGTATTGTGCGGTTGTTTCGTATTGGCCGCCGCGGATCAGACTCGCCTTTGCGGTCGTACCGCCCATGTCGAATGACAAGAGATCGAGACGTCCGGTTTGTCGCGCCACCAGTGCCGCCGCGACCACGCCGGCTGCCGGCCCCGACTCGACGGCAATTGCGGGCATGGCGATTGCCTCGGCCGCCTCGAGGATGCCGCCGTTCGAGCCCATGAGGAAAAGCGGCGGCAGGGCGCGGCTGCGCGTGACTTGATTGAGCCGTTCGAGGTAAGAGGCGAGAATCGGTCCTGCATAGGCGCAAACGGCGGTCGTGCTGGTGCGCTCGAACT
>VAZQ01000008.1 GCA_005883115.1 Alphaproteobacteria bacterium
GGAGGATCTCAAAGTGGTCATCTTCGGCACCGGCGGCTTGTCGCACCAGATCAGCGGCCCGCGCGCCGGGCTGATCAACAGCAAATGGGACAAGAGCTTCCTCGATAACCTCACCAAGGATCCCAAGAAGCTCACGCGCATCCCGCACATCGACTACATGCGCGAGGCCGGCGCCGAAGGGATCGAAATGGTCATGTGGCTGATCATGCGCGGGGCGCTCGACGACAAGGTGGAGGAGATCTACCGCTTCTACACCGTGCCGGCGTCGAACACCGCGGTGGGCCACATCATTCTGGAGAACCGCCGCAAGGCCCCGACCAAGAGCAAGCCCGCCGGCAAGAGCAAGCCCGCCGCCAGGAAGCAAGCGGCAGCGCGCAAAGCCTATCAGCGCATCGCAAGCAAGAGACAATGATGAAGATCTGTGTCGCCGGGCAAGGCGCGTTCGGGCAAAAGCATCTCGACGCGCTCAAGCGCATTGCCGACGTCGAGGTCACCTCGCTGGTCGGCGGCAATCAGGACGCCACCGCCGAAGTCGCAAAGAAATACGGCATCCCGCACTATACCGGCGAACTCTCCGAGGGCATCAAGCGTGCCGACGCGGTGATCCTCACCACGCCGACGAAGCTGCATTTTCGGCAGGGCGAGCAGGTGATGCGCGCCGGCAAGCACGTGCTGGTGGAAATCCCGATCACCGACAGCGCCGAGGAGGCCGAACAGCTGGTCAGGATCGCGAAAGAAACGGGCGTCGTGGCCATGGGCGGGCACGTGCGCCGTTTCAATCCGAGCCATCAGTGGATTCACAAACGCATCAAGAAGGGCGAGCTCAAGATCCAACAGATGGACGTGCAGACCTATTTCTTCCGCCGTCGCAACATCAATGCAGCGGGCAATCCGCGCAGTTGGACCGATCACCTGCTGTGGCATCATGCCGCCCACACCATCGACCTGTTCCAGTACCAGGCCGGCGAGACGATTTCCGATTGTTATGCGGTGCAGGGGCCGATCCACCCGCAGCTCGGCATCGCCATGGATATGGGAATTGTGGCGAAGGTGCCCACGGGTGCAATACTGACGTTGTCGCTCTCGTTCAACAACGACGGGCCGCTCGGTTCCTTCTTCCGCTATATCTGCGACAACGGCACCTTCAAGGCGTTCTACGACGACCTCAGCGACGGCAAGGACAACAAGATCGACGTCTCCAAGGTCGACGTCTCCATGGATGGCATCGAGCTCGAGGACCGTGAATTCATCGCTGCGATCAAGGAGAAGCGCGAGCCGAATGCCGCGCTGGCGCAGCTGCTTCCCTGCATGCGCGTGCTCGGCAAGCTGGAGCAGATCGTCGATCCGCAGCGCAAGGCACACGCGTAACACCGATGCGCATCGAGGCGGTCATTGCCGGGCTTGACTCGGCAATCCATCCGCTTCGTAAAACTTTTTTGTGAAGGAGATGGATGCGCGGGTCGTAAGCGCGTTCACGCGCGTCTTCGACGCGCTTTGCCCCGCGCATGACCAGCCTGGCACGGCGGATTTATCCGATGCGCCTGCGTGGACTTGTCGCATGATGACGAAAAGTCCATCTTTTGAGCCATGACCGGCCGCCACTTCCGATATAGATTGCCGCAAACTCATCCCAAGGAGAGGAAACTCATGCTGCGTATCGTCGCGATTGCCTTGGCGGCGGGCACAATGGCGTCCACCGGCGTCTTGGCCCAAGACGTCAAAGTTGGCGTGGTGCTGCCGCTCACCGGCGGCCTCGCACCCGTCGGCAAGCAGGTCCAGGCCGGCATCAAGCTCTACATGGATAAGAACGGCGCCACTGTCGCCGGCAAGAAGATCGACCTCATCATCAAGGATGACGCCGGCGTTCCCGACAACTCCAAGCGGCTGGCGCAAGAGCTGATCGTCAACGACAAGGTCGCCATCATCGGCTCGGGAATAACCCCAAGCGCCATGGCGATCGGCCCGCTATCGACCCAGGGTAAGACCGCCAACGTCGTGACAGTGTCGGGCACCTCGGGCGTGATCAATCCCAACAATCCCTACATGGTGCGCACGAGCTTCACGCTCGGCCAGCAATCCGGCATCATCGCCGAATGGGCGGCCAAGAACGGCAGCAAGAAGGTCGCCATCGTTCAGTCGGACTGGGCGCCGGGCGCCGAAGCGACTGCGGTATTCACCGACGCTTTCACCAAAGCGGGCGGGCAGATCGTCGAGACCATCAAGGTGCCGCTCGCCAATCCTGATTTCGCGCCGTTCCTGCAGCGCGCGCGAGACGCCAATCCCGACACGCTATTCGTGTTCGTGCCGGCAGGCCAGGCCGGCACCTTCGCCAAGCAGTTCGCCGAGCGCGGGCTCGACAAGGCGGGGATCAAGCTCATCGGCCCCGGCGACATCGTCGACGACAACGACCTTCCCGGCATGGGCGATGCCATGCTGGGCGTGGTTACCGCCGGCATTTATTCCGTGCTCCACAATTCGCCGACCAACAAGGAGTATGTCGCCGCCTTCAAGAAAGCGAACGGCTATCGCCCGAACTTCATCTCGCTCGGCGGCTATGACGGCATGCACCTGATCTATGAGGCCCTCAAGAAGACGCAAGGAAAGACCGACGGCGAGTCGCTGATCAATGCCATGAAGGGCATGAAATGGGAGAGCCCGCGCGGACCGATCTCGATCGATCCAGACACACGCGACATCGTCCAGAGTATCTATATCGGCAAGGTCGAAAAGGTCGATGGCGAGCTTTACGACGTCGAGTTTGCGACCTTCGAAGCAGTCAAGGATCCATTGAAGAAGAAGTAGTCCGAGCAATGCCGGCGCGCGCGGCGGCAAGTCTCCGCGCGCCGGTTGCTTCCGTCGGCGGGGCACGGCGATGCTGACCATTTTGTTCGACGGAATCGCCTACGGCATGCTGCTGTTCGTGCTGGCATGCGGGCTGTCAGTCACGCTCGGGCTGATGAATTTCGTCAATCTCGCCCACGGCGCCTTCGCGATGGCGGGCGGCTATATCACGCTCGTTCTGGTCAATCGCGCCGGGTTGCCATTCTTCGCCGGACTTGCCGTCGCCTTCGTCGTCACCGCATTCATCGGCGCGCTGTTCGAGCGCACGCTCTACGTGCACGTCTACGGCAAGAGTCCTCTCGATCAGGTTCTGTTCACCATCGGCCTGGTCTTTATGGCGGTCGCTGCCGTCGATTACGTCATGGGATCGCAGCAGGTCTTCATCCAGATCCCGAGCGCGTTGCAGGGCCGCTTCGAAATCTTCGGAGTGGGCGTCGGTCGCTATCGGCTGCTGATCATCGCGGTCTGCGGAATCCTCACGCTCGCGCTGCAGCTCATCCTCTCCAGCAGCCGGTTCGGCAGCCGGTTGCGCGCCTCGGTCGATGACGCGCGCGTCGCGCGCGGATTGGGTATCAATGTCAACGCGGTGTTCTCGCTGACCTTCGCGGTGGGATCCGGCCTCGCTGGGCTCGGCGGTGCATTGGGGGCTGAGATTCTCGGCCTCGATCCGACCTTCCCGCTCAAATACATGGTCTATTTCCTAATTGTGGTGACGGTCGGCGGCACCTCGAGCATCACGGGCCCCTTCGCCGCCTCGCTTTTGATCGGCATCGCCGACGTCGCAGGCAAGTATTACGTGCCCAAATTCGGGGCGTTCGTGATCTACACCATCATGATCATCGTTCTAATCCTTCGGCCGCAGGGTCTGTTTGCCCGTGCCGCGGGCAAGTAGCCTCGGGGCTCGCGATGCCACCTGCGCTGGTCGGAAAGGTTGCTCACCGCCTCGCCACGCGCGCGCGCTGGCGTCTGCTCGAATATGCCTTTTGGCTTGCGGCACTGGCGAGCTTCTTTCTGCTGCCCAATCGGCATCTGATCCTCACCGAAATCGCTTGGCTTGCCCTGTTCGCGCTCTCGCTCGACCTCATTCTCGGCTATGCCGGCATCATCTCGCTTGGGCATGCCGCCTTTTTCGGTCTCGGATCCTATCTGGCCGCGCTCTTGGCCAAGCACGGCATCGTCAACGAGCCGGTGCTCGCGCTCGTCCTGTCCGGGCTTTGCGCCGCGGTTCTCGGCTTCGCGACGAGCTTCCTTGTCCTGCGCGGGTCCGATCTCACGCGGTTGATGGTGACCCTCGGGGTGGCGCTGATCATGCGCGAGATCGCCAACCAGATTCCCGACATTACCGGCGGCGCGGACGGGCTTCAGGGCGTCGTCATCGCGCCCATCCTTGGCCTGTTCCAGTTCGATATTTTTGGTCACGTAGCATACGCCTATTGCCTCATCGTTCTGTTCATCCTTTTTTTGCTGGCACGGCGGGTGGTCTATTCCCCGTTCGGCCTCTCGCTGCGGGCGGTGAAGGGCAACCCGTTGCGCGCCGCTTCGATCGGGATTTCGGTGAATGCCCGGCTGGTAACCATCTATACGTTCGCCGCCTTCTACGCCGGCATTGCCGGCGCGCTTCTGGCGCAGACCACGGCTTTTGCTTCGCTTGACGTGTTTTCATTCGAGCGCTCGGCCGATCTTTTGCTCGTGCTGATCATCGGCGGTACCGGCTATCTCTACGGCGGGCTGATCGGGGCCGTGATCTTCAAGCTGATGCAGGACTGGATTGCCAATTTGACGCCGCAGTATTGGCAATTTTGGATCGGTCTCGTGCTGGTCTTGATCGTGCTGATCGGCCGCGATCGCATCGCGCTGAGGACCGGCGGCGTGCGCCTGCTTGCCGAACGGATCACGCGCCGGTTCGCGCCGGCGGCCGCGCCCGTGGCGGTTCCACCGGGCGAGGGAAGCTGAGCCATGCCGGTCGTCCTCGAGACCGTCGCGTTGGAGAAGCATTTCGGCGGCATCGCCGCGGTCGCCGGGGTCTCGCTCAGCATCGAAAAGGGCGCTCGCCACGCGCTGATCGGGCCGAACGGCGCCGGAAAGACGACGGTCATTAATCTGCTCACCGGAGTGCTGAGGCCCACGGCCGGGCGCATCCTGCTCGAAGGAGAGGACATCACCTCGCTGGACGCCTATAAGCGGGTGCAGCGCGGGCTCGCGCGCACCTTTCAAATCAACCAGCTGTTTCTCGACCTCACGCCGCTCGAGACCGTCGGGCTTGCGATCTCCGAACGGCTGGGGTCGGGCGCACAGTGGTGGCGTCTCGTCGGCAGCAATCCCCACGTGGTCGAGGAGATCGTTGAAATCCTCGGCCGCTTCCATCTCACCGATGTCATGCATGAACGCACTGGCAATCTTCCCTATGGCAAGCAGCGGTTACTCGAGATTGCGCTCGCCATCGCCTGCCGGCCCCGCGTGCTGCTCCTCGACGAACCGGCGGCCGGGGTGCCGGAGGACGAGCGGCACGAGATCTTGGCGACTGTCGCGGCGTTGCCTGCCGACGTGACCGTGCTGCTGATCGAGCACGACATGGATATCGTGTTCTCATTCGCCGATCGGATCTCGGTGCTGGTGAACGGCGCGCTGTTCGTCGACGGGCCGCCCGCGGAGGTTGCGCGCGACCCGCGCGTCAAGGCGGTCTATCTAGGCGAGTCGCTCGATGCCTGAACTGTTGACCATCGAGCAGCTGAGTGCCGGCTACGGCGAGGCGGTCGTGCTCAACGCAATCTCGCTTGCTCTTGCCGAGCGGCAGTCACTGGCGCTACTCGGCCGCAACGGCATGGGCAAGACCACGTTGATCAATTCGATCGTGGGCGTGACCCGGTATATCGCTGGTCGCATCGGCCTCGATGGCCGCGACATCACGCCGCTGCGCCCCGACCAGCGGGCGCACGCCGGCATCGGTTGGGTGCCGCAGGAGCGCAACATCTTCAAATCGCTCACCGTCGAGGAAAATCTCACCGCTGTGGCGCGCCCCGGCCCTTGGACTGTGGAGCGGATCTACGAGCTGTTTCCGCGGCTGAGCGAACGTCGGCGCAATCTCGGCAATCAGCTCTCGGGGGGCGAGCAGCAGATGCTCGCGGTCGGCCGCGCCTTGATCCTCAATCCGCGGCTGATGCTGCTCGACGAGCCGCTGGAGGGGCTTGCCCCGATTCTGGTCGAGGAGCTGTTGCTGGCGCTGCGGCGCATCATTCGCGATGAGGGCATGTCGGCGATCCTAGTCGAGCAGAACGCGCAGAAGGTGCTCGGCGTGACGGATCGGGTTGCGATCATCGAGCGCGGTGCGGTGGTATACGAGGGAGCCAGTGCCGATCTTGCCGCTGACCGCGCGGTGCTTGAGAGTTATCTCGGAGTCACAGCCGCCGGCTCACGCCGCAAGGGCAGACGCTAATCGTGCCGCATCGCCATCGCCAGGATGGGACGCATCCCACGCGATGCGAGACAATCTGCCCACCGTTTTGTGGTTGACGTTGCCTCGGTTGAGGTGCCTTTGCTCGCGCTAAATTGCCCAAGGAGCCCGTTCCATGAAGAGGACCAAACCGCCGTTCCGCGCCGATCATGTCGGCAGCTTCTTGCGTCCTGCGGCGCTGAAAGACGCGCGGGCTAAGCGCGAAAAGGGCGCGATCACGCACGCGGATCTCAAGGCGATCGAGGACCGCGAGATCGAAAAGGTGGTCAAAAAGCAGGAGGAGCTCGGGCTTCAACTCGCAACGGACGGTGAATTCCGCCGGTCCTGGTGGCACTTCGATTTTCTCGGCATGCTCGACGGCGTCGAAATTTTTGAGGCCGAGCAGGGGATCCAGTTCCGTGGCGTGCAAACCAAGGCGCAGGGCCTGCGCATCGTGGGCAAGATCGCGTTCTCCAATCATCCGATGCTGGAGCACTTCAAATTTCTCAAGGCGCACACCAAGGTCACGCCGAAAATGACCATCCCGGCGCCGCCAGTGTTGCACTTCCGTTTGCCTAAAGACGGCATCAACAAGAGCGTCTATCCCGATCACGACCAATTCTTCCAGGATGTTGGCAATGCCTATAAGCAGGCGGTGAAGGCGTTTTATGATGCCGGCTGCCGCTATCTGCAATTTGACGATACGGTCTGGGCCTATCTTTGCTCGCAGGAGGAATTGCGCAAGGCGCGCGAGCGGATGGCGAACGTCGATCAGCTTCAGGGCATTTACGCACGCGTGATCAATACTGCGCTCGAAGCCAAACCCGCAGACATGACCATCACGACCCATGTCTGCCGCGGCAACTTCCGCTCGACGTGGATTTCCGAAGGCGGCTACGAGCCGGTAGCCGAAACCTTGCTGGGCAAGGTGAACTATGACGGTTACTTTCTCGAATACGATACCGAGCGCGCCGGCGGATTCGAACCGCTGCGCTTTTTACCCAAAGGTAACAAGGTCGTGGTGCTCGGCCTTGTCACCTCGAAAAGCGGCACGCTCGAGAAGAAGGACGACCTAAAACGGCGCATCGACGAGGCGGGCAAGTTCGCTCCGATCGAACAGTTCTGCCTCTCGCCACAATGCGGTTTCGCCTCCACCGAGGAAGGCAACATCTTGGCAGAGGAAGAGCAGTGGGCGAAATTGCGGATGATCGTCGATGTCGCGGACGAGATATGGGGGCGCTGAGAACGTCCTGGGCGCAAGCGCGATGCTCTTCCCAACGACCCTGGTCGGCTCCTATCCCCAGCCGGTCTGGCTCATCGACCAGGCGAAGCTTTCAAAGCAAGTGCCGCGCGTGCGGGCGCACGATCTTTGGCTCGTCGATCCGGCACGGCTCGAGGCCGCGCAGGATGACGCCACCTTGCTGGCCATCCGCGATCAGGAGCGCGCCGGATTAGACATCATCACCGACGGCGAGCAGCGCCGGGAGAGCTATTCCAACCGCTTTGCCACGGCGCTCTCCGGCATCGATCTCGACAATCCCGGCAAGACGCCGAACCGCACCGGCGGGTTTTCTACTGTGCCGCGGGTCGTCGGCCCGATTCGACGCAAACACCCGGTCGAGGTTCGCGATGTGGAATTCCTGCGCGCCAACACGAAACGGCCAATCAAGATGACGGTGCCGGGGCCATTCACCATGTCGGCGCAATGCCAGGACGATTTCTATGGCGACGAGGAACGACTGGCGCTCGACTATGCGGCGGCGGTCAACGCCGAAATCACAGATCTGTTTGCGGCCGGCGCCGATATTGTGCAGGTCGACGAGCCTTGGATGCAGTCGCGGCCGGAAAAGGCGCGCAAATACGGGCTCAAAGCGCTCGACCGCGCGCTGGCGGGGATCAGAGGGACGACGGCGGTGCACATCTGCTTCGGCTATGCCGCCGTGGTGAAGGACAAGCCCTCCGGTTATGCGTTCCTGGCGGAGTTCGAAGACTCGGCGGTCGATCAGGTCTCGATCGAGGCTGCCCAGCCCAAGCTCGACCTTTCGGTCTTGCAAGAGCTGCCGTCCAAGACGATCATTCTCGGCGTGATCGTCCTTTCGGACTTAACCGTCGAGGCGGCCGAAACCGTTGCTGGCCGCATCCGTAAGGCATTGCCATTTGCGTCGGCCGATCGGATCGTGGTGGCGCCGGACTGCGGCCTTAAATACCTTCCGCACGAGGTCGCATTCGGAAAAATGCGCGCACTGGTCGAAGGTGCTGCGATTGTGCGCCGCGAGCTCGCCGGATGAGAAAACGTCCGCAAGAAGGATGAGGAGGCAGCCCATGCCCTACGTGACCGAAGACAACCTAACCGATGTCGTGATGGAGCGGTGGAAGGACATTCCCGATCCGCGCTTGCGACGGATCATGCAATCGCTGATCAGGCACCTTCATGGCTTCGTGCGTGACATCGAGCCGACGCAGGCGGAATGGGCAGCGGCGATCGATTGGCTCACCCGGACCGGAAAGCTCTGCTCGGAGAAGCGACAGGAATTCGTCCTCGCCTCAGACGTGCTGGGCGTGAGCATGCTGGTGGACACGATCAACCATCGCCGGCCCAGTGCGGCCACGCCGAACACGGTCGAAGGCCCGTTCCATGTTCCCAACGCACCGGCAATGGCGGACGGCGGCAACATGGCGCAGGGTGCGCCCGGCATTCCCTGCTTCGTGACCGGCAAGGTTCACGGCCTCGACGGCGAGCCGATTGCGGGGGCGGTGCTCGATCTCTGGCAAACCGACGGCGAAGGCCTTTATGAGGACCAACGCGATGTGAAAGGGCCGTGGATGCGTGGCCTCTACCGCACGCAAGCCGACGGCAGTTATGTGATCCGAACGGTTGCGCCAATCGCTTACACGATCCCTATGGATGGAACCGTGGGGGAGCTCATGGAGCGAACCGATATTAGCCACATGCGTCCCGCACACATCCATTTCGCGATCTCTGCGCCTGGTTACCATGGTCTCGTGACGCACCTCTTTCAAAGGGGTGACGAGTACATCGAGAACGACGTCGTCTATGCCGTAAAGGAGCCGCTGATCGTCGATTTCGTCAAAAGGCCGCCGGGAAAGGCGCCGAGCGGCGAAATGATGGCGACGCCATTCTACGAGGTGAAATACGATTTCGTGCTGGCGAAACGGGTGGAGGCCCTCGCGGCCGCCGAGTGAGGAGCTCAACGCGTCGCCCCATGGCCAAGCCAAGAGACACGCTCAAGCGGGCGCGTCGAACAACCCTACGCATTCTGGCTTCGTCTTGACTGCGAGCGCACACCTCGCGGGAGAGTAGGTATAGCAAAAAGGTGCGGGTCATGAAGCGTTCCAAGCCGCCGTTCCGCGCCGATCACGTCGGCAGTTTGTTGCGCCCGGCGGCGCTGAAGGCGGCGCGTGAGAAACGCGCGAAGGGCGAGATCGGCGCTGCAGGTCTCAAGGCGCTCGAGGACCGCGAGATTGAGCGGGTCATAAAGAAGCAAGAGGAGGTCGGGCTTCAAGGAGTCACGGATGGGGAGTTTCGCCGCTCCTGGTGGCACCTCGATTTTCTCTGGGGGCTCGATGGCGTCGAGCGCCATGTCATGGATACCGGCATTGCCTTTGCCGGCGTCACCACGCGCAACGAGGGAGTGCGTGTCACCGGGAAGCTGGGATTTTCCAGCCATCCGATGATCGAGCATTTCAAATTCGTTCAGGCGCACGCGACGCGGATGCCGAAAATTACAATACCGGCACCTTCGGCCATCTATGGCCGTCCGCTGAAGACTCCGATCGACAAGAGCGTCTATCCCAAGCTCGATCAATTTTTCGCCGACCTGGGTCAGGCCTACCGCAAGGCGGTGCGCGCCTTCGCTGATGCCGGCTGCCGCTATCTGCAGCTCGATGAAGTATTCATCGCCATGCTGTGCGATCCCAAATACCGCCAGCAGATGGTGGATCGCGGGGACGATCCCGAGCGACTCGGAGAGATTTACGGCGATCTCATCAACGTCGCGATGTCGGATATCCCTTCCGATATGACGATCACCATGCACCTGTGCCGCGGCAATTACAAATCGACCTACATGGGAACCGGCGGTTATGAAGCGGTACAGGAAATCCTGTTCAACAAGATCAGGGTGCACGGATATTTCATGGAATACGACGACCCACGCTCGGGCGGCTTCGAGCCATTGCGCATGCTGCCCAAAGACAAGCTCGTTGTGCTCGGCATCGTGACCACGAAGACCGGCAAGCTCGAGAGCAAGGACGAGCTCAAGCGGCGCATCGACCAGGCGGCAAAATACGCTCCGCTCGATCAGCTCTGCATGTCCGGCCAGTGTGGCTTTGCTTCGACTGAGGAGGGCAATTTGCTGACCGAGGAGGAGCAATGGGCAAAACTGCGCCGCATCGTCGAGGTTGCGGACGAGGTGTGGGGCTAAGGCCAATGGCGAGCAGCAAATACTGACAACCAGCAGCCAAGCAACACAGTGGCAACCTCATGAAAGGAATGCTGGCCGGCAAAGTCGCCATCGTGACCGGCGGCGGTCGCGGCATCGGCCGCGGCGTCGCGCTATTGATGGCCAGCGAGGGCGCGCGCGTCGTCGTCTGCGACATCGGCGCGAGCCTCGAAGGGGAAGGCACCGATGCGTCTCCCGCGCAACAGGTCGTGGAGGAGATCAAGCGCGTCGGCGGCGATGCCCTCGCCTCCACGCTCTCTATCACGGATCCGAAGAACGCGGAGGAGATCGTAAAAGTTGCGCTCACCGCCTTCGGCCGCATCGATATCCTGGTCAACAATGCCGGCATCTTGCGCGACCGAATCTTTCACCGCATGAGCTGGTCGGATTGGTCGGACGTGCTGGCCGTTCACCTCAATGGCTCGTTCAACATGAGCCGGGCCTGCGCGGTCCATTTTCGTGAGCAGAATGGCGGCGCCTTCGTGCACATGACCTCCACCTCCGCGCTGGTCGGCAATTTCGGCCAAGCCAATTACATGGCGGCCAAGTTTGGCATCGTGGGACTCTCGCGCGGGATTGCGCTCGACATGCAGCGCTTCAAGGTTCGTTCGAATTGCATCGCGCCATTTGCTTGGACACGCATGATCGATTCGATCCCGATGGATACTCCAGAGGAAAAGATGCGGGTTGAGCGCATGCAGCAGATGACGCCGGAAAAGATCGCGCCGCTTACGGTCTATCTGGCCTCCGATAGCGGAGAAGGCATCTCCGGCCAGATTTTCGGCGTGCGTAACAACGAGATTTTCCTGTTTGGCCAGCCCCGCGTGGTTCGCACAATCCATCGCTCCGACGGCTGGTCGCCTGAAAATATCAGCCAACAGCTCAAGGGTGCGCTTGGGCCCTCGTTTACGCCGCTCGAGCGTTCCAGCGACGTGTTCTCCTGGGATCCGATATAAGTTGACCAATGCCCCGCCTCCGAAGCTGCCGCCCAGCAAGATCGTTCCGGAGCCGAATGGGGGATGCTCGCTTACCCGAGTCGCCGAGCTCGCGGCGAAGTGGAACCCATCCAGCCGACGCGTTTTGAGATTACATGGCCCAGGCTGAGCTTAATCCCGCGACCGACGAGCTCGCCCAGATCCGAGAGTCCGTGCGTGCCCTCTGCGCCAAGTTTCCCGGCGAGTATTGGCGCGCGCTCGACCGCGAGCGTGCCTATCCGACCGAGTTCGTCGGAGCGCTCACTGAAGCGGGTTTCCTCGCTGCGTTGATCCCGGAAGAGTATGGCGGCAGCGGCCTTAGCATGCGGGCCGCCGCCACCATCATGGAAGAGATCCAGGCCTCAGGCTGCAATGGTGCCGCTTGTCACGCGCAGATGTACACGATGGGGACGCTGTTGCGGCACGGCAACCAGGTGCAGAAGGCGCGCTGGCTGCCGCTGATCGCAGCGGGCCAACTGCGGCTACAGGCCTTCGGGGTCACCGAGCCGACATCAGGCTCCGACACCCTCAATCTACGCACGACAGCGGTACGGGAGGGCGATCATTACATCATCAATGGACAGAAGATCTGGACGTCGCGCGCCGAGCATTCGGATCTGCTCCTACTCATTGCCCGCACCATGCCGCGCGAAGCGGCGAAAACGCGCACCGAAGGGCTTTCGGTCTTCCTCGTGGACATGCGCCTCGCGCAAGGCACCGGCATCAGCCTCAATCCGATCCGCACCATGATGAATCACGCGACCACGGAGCTATTTTTCGATGATCTGCGCGTTCCGGCGGAAAATCTGGTCGGCGAGGAGGGCCAGGGTTTTCGCTACATTCTGAGCGGCATGAACGCCGAGCGCATCCTGATTGCAGCGGAATGCATCGGCGATGCGAAGTGGTTCATCGCCAAGGCGACGGGTTACGCCAAGGAACGGATCGTATTCGGTCGGCCCATCGGGCAGAATCAGGGCGTGCAATTCCCGATCGCGCGGGCGTATGCGCAAATGCGCGCAGCCGAGCTCATGGTCCGCGCGGCTGCATCCCTTTATGACGCTGGGCGCGATTGCGGCGCGGAAGCAAACATGGCGAAACTCCTCGCTGCCGATGCCTCATGGGCAGCGGCCGACATGTGTCTGCAGACCCACGGCGGCTTCGGCTTTGCCGAGGAGTTCGACATCGAGCGCAAATTCCGCGAAACGCGGCTCTATCAGACAGCGCCGATCTCGACCAATTTGATCCTGTCGTACCTCGCCGAACACGTTCTCGGGCTGCCACGTTCCTACTGAGCGGCGTGGGGGGAAAAATTTCCGGCTTGCCGATGCGGCAATCTGTCGGCTAGGAGATGGTTATGCCGCTTATAAAAAGTAAAAAGCTAGACGACAGCGCAGCACGGAGTGCCGAGAGCGCAGCACAGAGCGAAGTCGGGGTAGCTGCGATGAGTACCACCCTCGTGGCTGATATCGGCGGCAGTAAAAGCCGGTTTGCGCTCAGCAATTCCTCTGGAGAGATCGAACGCGTACTGGTAATCGATAATGATACGGTCGCCGGGCTGGATGCAGCTGTCGCGTATTATCTCGAGGAGACCGGCGCGCGTCCCCGTGCGGCCACCCTGGCCGTCGCCGGCTCCGTCGGCGGCGAGGAAGTGGTGCTTACCAATCGGGTGGGGTGGCGGCTGCGGCGCGCGGAGTTTGCGAAGCGCTTCGGATTTCTGCAGTTGCGCGTGCTGAACGATTTCGAGGCGATCGCGTGGGCCCTGCCGCTTCTCGGCGCGGCACAGACGCGGCCGCTGGGCGAGCCCGTGGCGATGCGCGAAGGCGTCAAGGTCGTGCTCGGTCCAGGTACTGGGCTGGGTGTGGCCGCCCTCTTGCCTGCCAACGGCCGCTGGCATGTGCTCGCGAGCGAGGGCGGTCATGCCTCCTTTGGCCCGCAGCGAGCGGACGAAGTCGAACTGTTTACGCGCCTTCGCGATGCATGTGGCTCGGTGAGCGCCGAGGCGGTATTGTCCGGACCCGGTCTTGTGCGACTGGCGCGCGCGCTCGACCCGTGCGCGGCCTCCCACGAGCCAGAGACCATTGTTGCCAGCGCATTGGCGCGCGAGCCCGCAGCGCATGCGGCGGCGCGGCTTTTCGCGCGCCTGCTTGGACGCTTTGCCGGCGGGCTGGCGCTCACCTTCAAGGCGCTGGGCGGCGTTTATATCACCGGCGGGGTCGCCTGCGGCCTCGGGCCGCTATTGGACGAGCCGCAGTTCCGTGCCGCGTTCGAGGCGCACCCGCCATACGCAACCTTACTCAAGACGATCCCGACCCTGCTCATCACCTGCGAGCAGCCCGGGCTGATCGGCTGCGCGGCAGTGCCGAACGCGCGTGCGCTAACTGCTTAGGGACCGGGTTGCCAATGTCGGGCGCGGCGCGCTCGATCATCCTCACGCCAATCCGAGCTCGGTGAATGCGTCCCTGTGATGTTCGGCGCTGTCTGGCGAAAAGCAGCAGAAGACCACTCGCTTGATGCCACGCGGGTCGTTCGCGATCTCCGCCACCACCGTCCCAACAGCGACGCGTGCTGCGCGTTCCGGGGGAAATCGATAGACGCCGGTCGAGATCGCCGGAAACGCGATCGAGCTCAAGCTCCGTTCGGCAGCAAGCGCAAGGGCGGTGCGATAACAGGCCGCAAGCAAGTCTTCCTCGCCCTTGTGGCCGCCGCCCCAAACCGGCCCGACGGCGTGGATGACGTGCTTAGCCTTCAGTCGGTAACCGCGCGTCATCTTGGCTGAGCCTGTCTCACAGCCGCCGAGCGCGCGGCACTCGGCGAGCAGCTCGGGCCCGGCGGCGCGATGGATAGTGCCATCCACGCCGCCGCCGCCGAGCAAAGTTCGGTTGGCAGCGTTGACGATGGCATCGACATTCAACGTGGTGATGTCGGCAATACAGATCTCGAGCCGGGTCGATCCGATCGGGGCCGCGAGAAGAGGAGTGCTCATGACTAGATGCTAGCGCAATCGCCTGGGCTGCGCAGCGTCCGAGTGGTTTGCACTATTAAGTCTGCTCAACCAACTGCGGCTCTGCCCGAGTGGCAAGATCGATCGTGCTGCGGCGGCCGATATCCTCAAAATGGGCGTCAAGGAAACGTCGCGTCGCACGCTGACCGAGCTTACGCAGCATCTCGAAATATTCGTAGTCGGTCTTGAGCGTGCCGGGCGCGCTCTCGCCCAGATCCTGCATTCCTATGCGATGGAGCCTGAGTCGCCGGAATTCACCCGGTCTTGTTCCACGGGGTAACCGTCCTTGATCGATCAGTCCGTTGACGAAGGCGACGCCGCGCAGCTCGGAAAGAAGCGAGGCGTTGAAGCCGATTTCGTTGACCCTGCTCACGATTTCGCGCGTGCGTGTCGGCACTTCGCGGCGCTCGCGCGGATTGATCTGAACAATCAGGGCGTCCTCCGCTGCGGTCGTGCGCAGAAACGGAACAAGGGGCGGATTGGCGGTATAGCCACCGTCCCAATAAGGGACACCTTCAATTTCCACCGCTCGGAAGAGCAGCGGAAGAGCGGCCGAGGCAATGACGGCCTCTGCGCTCACCTCCGCGCGTGTAAATACGCGCAGCTCTCCAGTGTGGACGTTCGTAGCGGAGATGAAGAGTTCCAGGCCCTGGTCGCGGCGAATGGCTTCGAAGTCGACGAAACGCTCGATTAGTTCTTTGAGAGGGTTGATGTTGAGCGGATTGAGATCATAAGGGGACAACATACGCGCCATCGCGCCGAGCCACAGCCCTTCCCGCGCAACGAAAGGGAACAGCCGCTCCACGACGCTGCGCTGCAGGTCGGGCAGATGGCCGTCCACGCTCACCGCGCGCCAAAAATCAGCGAGCCGCTGCCGCGCCTCGTCTGGCCCGCCGTGGATGAGCCCGTCGGCCAGCATAACGGCGTTCACGGCTCCCGCTGACGCGCCGGAAATGCCTTCGATCTCGAGGCGGCCATCCTCAAGCAGTTGGTCGAGCACCCCCCAGGTGAACGCGCCATGGGCGCCGCCGCCCTGCAGCGCGAGATTGATCGGCTTCGCCGGACTTTTTGCTCGCCCGGGCGCACGCAGTCGGCGCGGCGGGGTGCGCGGTCTGAGGGCCATGGACAGGAGATTGGCGAGCAGAATGGGAATCATTCGCGTCCGTGGTTTTTGGGCGCCCTGGGAGCGGAACTCATGACTATGGGAACAGAATTACTGCATTGCAATATAATTATTGCATTGCAGCAAGAGCGAAATGCTCGCAAACCGGGTAAGGTGGAGCGTGTCGAGAGCCAAGGCCACACGTAGCCGATCGATCCGGCGGCGGCCGGTATTTCCGGCGCCCGACCATGATCACCATCGTTGTTCAAGCGATGCGATGGCCATGGCCGAGCTTTTATGTGCGCAACGGGGGCAGCGTCTCACGCCGATCCGCCGCAAGGTGCTGGCGGTGCTACTGGCGACGCACAAGCCGCTTGGAGCTTACGAGATTGTCGAGCGGCTCGCGGTTAAAGGACCACGGCCGGCGCCGATCACCGCCTATCGGGCGCTCGAGTTCCTACGTGAGAACGGCCTCGTGCATCGAATCGAGAGCCGCAATGCCTTCGTCGCTTGCGTGCACAATCATTCCGCTGCTGCGCTCGTGGTATTCTTGATCTGTGAGTGCTGCGGCGCAGTAGGGGAGGCCTCATCGGAGGACGTGACCGCGACACTGACATCGGCCGCGCGCGCTGCCGGCTTCATGCCGAAATCGCCGGTGATCGAGGTCACCGGCATCTGCGCGCATTGCCGCGAGGGGTGATGCGGAACCGGTCGCGTTGACGCCGGCGGTGCGGTCTGGCACGTCCTGTGGCAAAGGAGGCCATACATGACCGAAGCTGGGCCACAGCCACGCCGCCGCTCGGTGTCCGTCGATGTTGGCGGCGTTCGCGTGGGCGGCGACGCTCCCATCGTCGTGCAGTCCATGACCAATACCGACACCGCCGATGTCGAGGAGACGGCACGGCAGGTGGCCGCGTTGGCGGGCGCAGGCTCCGAGATCGTGCGCATCACCGTGGACCGCAAAGAGGCGGCAGCCGCGGTCCCACGCATCAAGGAGCGGCTGCTGAAGATGGGCGTGGGCGTGCCCATCGTCGGCGATTTTCATTACATCGGCCATAAGCTCTTGGCCGATTATCCGGCCTGCGCGGAGGCGCTCGACAAGTACCGCATCAATCCCGGCAATGTCGGCTTCAAGGAGAAGAAGGACCGCCAGTTCGGCTTAATCGTCGAGACCGCGATCAAGCACGGCAAGCCGGTGCGCATCGGCGCGAATTGGGGCTCGCTCGATCAGGAGCTCCTGACGCGGCTAATGGATGAGAACGCGCGCTCGCCAAACCCGCGTGATGCGCGCGAGGTGACGCGCGAGGCAATGGTGCAATCGGCGCTTCTCTCCGCCACGCGCGCCGAGGAGATCGGGCTCTCGCGCGACCGCATCATCTTGTCCGCCAAAGTATCCGCAGTGCAGGACCTCATCGCAGTTTATGGTGAGCTCGCGCGGCGTTCGGATTATGCGCTCCATCTCGGGCTGACCGAGGCTGGCATGGGCTCGAAGGGGATCGTGGCCTCGGCAGCCGCCCTGAGTATTCTGTTGCAACAGGGTATTGGCGACACCATCCGCATTTCACTCACGCCGGAGCCCGGCGGAGACCGCACCCTCGAGGTCAAGGTGGCGCAGGAGTTGCTACAAACCATGGGCTTTCGGGTTTTTGTGCCCCTCGTCGCCGCCTGTCCGGGATGCGGACG
>VAZQ01000082.1:0-6090 GCA_005883115.1 Alphaproteobacteria bacterium
CGCACCACACTCGCGTCACGAGCGCACGGCGGAAAGCACCGCCTCGGCCTCGCTGGCCGGGCGTCCAAACATCTCGGGTGAGGAGAAAAGACGGCCGCAGCCAGCGGAGTTCGCTAGCGGATAATCTCCCGGCAAATGCCGCTGATCGAGTTAAGGCCGTTCATCGCGGCGGAGCATGGGTAAGCGCGCGAAGCGCGTCAAGGGCCTGCCGGACGCCAGCGCACTCAGGGCGCTTGCTTTTACCGCTCCGCAACGCCTTTGCCGTTGCCGCCCCCGCCCCAAGATTGCCTGGAACTGTGGCTTTCATGTCCTAGGCAACGCGTAGGAAAGCCCGCTACATCCCTGCTAACGGCGGGAAAGGCGGTTTAGGCGCGCCTTAAGGCTTTTCCACGCATGGTTCCCCGGAAACCGGGGAAGGGGGGTTGGGGATGCGGTACCTGTTCGCCGCAGTCGTGCTTGCGGCTGCCGTTTTCGGCAGCGCGGCGCAGGCTGAAAAGCGCGTTTTCATCATTGCCAACAATTCCGACGGCTACGGCGTCGATCGCTGTCTGGCCACCGGGGCGAGCTGCGGGTTGCCCGTTGCCACCGCCTACTGCAAGGCCCGCGAGTTCATGGAAGCCGCCTCGTTTCGCAAAGTCGACCGCGGGGAGATCGCCGCGACGGAACTCGCGACAACTGGCAGCTCGGCCCGCGACGAATTCGTTGCCATCGAGTGCCTGCGCTGAGGCGGCGCCGCACGGCCAGCGCAACGCCGCTCTTCCCAACTCGCAAGCAAATTTTCCCTATACTCGCGGGGCAGAACCTTCGGGCGGGATCGCCGTCGCGCTGCGTTGCGCGGCTGACGATCTTCAGCCAATCTTCCATTCAGCGGCCAAGCCTTGAACGGACCTTCCACACCAGCGCACGTGACGATGAACTCCGGGCCACTCCGTGACAACGCGGCGCACGCCGCCTCGGCAGCTTCCGAGGCACCCCTGCTAAAACTTGAGGATTTCCTGCCCCATCGACTCAACGTTCTGTCCAGTCTGGTGTCGCAGGCGCTCACGCGCGTTTACGGCCGTTATGGTATTGGCATACCGGAGTGGCGGGTTCTTGTTACGCTCGGCGAGAACGGCGTCATGACAGGCAAGGCGGTCGGCGCCCACACCCACATGCACAAGACCAAGGTGTCGCGCGCCGTGGCCCACCTTGAGCAACGCAGATTTCTTAGCCGGCGCCCCAATCGCGCGGATCTGCGCGAATCATTTCTCTCGCTGACGCCGGCGGGCCGGGCGATCTATGAAGAGCTGGCGCCAAGCGCGCTGGCGTTCATGGACCGACTCGCCGAGGTGGTCGCGCCCGCCGATCGCGCAGCTTTCGACCGTGCGATGAAGCAGTTGACCGAAAGGTCGGCCGAGCTCGTCGCCGAGATCGAAAGCGGCAGGACGCCCAGCAAGGTCTGACCGGTCGCGCCCCACCGCCCCGCATCGCTCTACGAGGAGGAAACGTGCAGCTTTATACCTATTTTCGTTCGTCCGCCGCTTATCGGGTGCGCATCGCGCTCAACCTCAAGGGCTTGACCGCGCAGATGGCGCCAATCCATCTGCAGAAGGAAGGCGGCCTCAACAAAAAGCCCGAATACCGAGCGGTCAACCCGCAGATGCGAGTGCCGGCGCTGCGGCTCGATTCCGGCGAGGTACTCACGCAGTCGCTGGCGATCATCGAATATCTCGACGAAGTCCACCCTGAGCCGCCGTTCTTGCCGCGCGATGCGGTCGGCAGGGCGAAAGTGCGGGCGCTGGCGCAGCTGATCGCCTGCGACATCCACCCGCTCAACAACGTGTCTGCGCTGCGCTATCTCAAGAACGAGCTCGGGCACGACCAAGCGACCATCGATCGTTGGTATCATCACTGGATCCGCGAGGGCTTCGAGGCATTGGAGCCTATGGTTCGTCCGGGCCCCTATGCGTTTGGCAGCGCAGTGACGCTCGCCGATATTTGCCTGGTGCCGCAGGTCTACAACGCACGGCGTCTGAAAGTGCCGCTGGATCAATTTTCCAAGCTCGTCGCTATCGATGCGGCCTGCTTGAGGCTTGCGGCCTTCGAACGGGCGCGGCCGGAGAACCAGCCCGACGCGGAGTGATGCGCGTCGCTCAGATCCGCGCGCGATAGACTTTCCAGCGACGGCTCACGCGTGACCTCCAACCACATCATTCGCGTCGTCCTGTGGATGACCGGCGCATTGCTCTCGTTCTCGGCGATGGCGGTGTCCATACGGGAATTGGCCGCAACGCTGAGCGTCATGGAAATCCTGGCGCTTCGCTCCGGTTTTGGCTTGGTAATCATGGCCGGGTTGACGGCCGCACGCGCCGACCTGCGCTCGACGCTCTTCACGCGGCAGTTTCCGCTGCACGTTTTTCGCAACCTTGTTCACCTGGGGTCACAATACGTATGGGCGACGAGCCTGTTGCTGTTGCCGCTCACCACAGTTTTCGCGCTGGAATTCACCGCCCCGGCATGGGCGCTGCTGCTCGCAATGCCGGTGCTCGGGGAGCGCATGACCGCAAGCCGCATCGGCGCCGTCGTGCTCGGGCTCATGGGCGTAGTCGTCATCGTTCGGCCCGGCTTGGCGACCTTTCAGCCCGCGGCGCTGTTGGTCCTGTTGGCGGCGCTCGGCTTCGCCAACACGCTCATTCTTACGAAGAAGCTCACGCGCACGGATACCACCTTCGCGATCATCTTCTGGATGAATCTTATTCAGCTGCCGCTCGCCTTGATCGGCTCGAACCCATTGTTCGTGACCAAGCTCGCGTTTGCCGATCTTGCGCCGGCGCTAGCGGTCGGGATTTCCGGCTTGGCTTCGCACTATTGCCTCGCCAACGCGTTTCGGTGGGGTGATGCGAGTGTGGTGGTGCCGCTCGACTTCCTGCGCATTCCGCTCATTGCAGTGATCGGCTGGTGGCTTTACGGCGAGCGACTCGACCCCTTGGTGTTCAGCGGCGCCGCGCTCATCGTGGCTGGTATCCTGTGGAATTTGCGCAGTGAGGCCGCCCGAGCGGTGCGGCCGATTGACTTCAAAACACGAGCCTGACGACTGCCGGCTAGGGGCCCGGGAGGCTGGATATGGACGCGGCGGCCCCTCTTCACACTTTGGTCACCATTGCAGCGCTTCCATCCTGGGACCGGGCGTCGGGCCGGGCTCCATGATTGGCACAACCATCGCCATAGCCTTGCGCGGACTAGGGGGCGCTTTGCCGGCCCTCGTTCTTTGCGCTGCGCCAGCCCTGGCGCAATTCAGCTTTCCATTCTCCGCCCCTACACCTCCCAGCGCCGTCCCCTCGCCGGCTCCGAATACATCCTCTGCCGCCGGGATGGCGGGGCGCAACCAGGCCTGTCTGCGGCTCGAGAGCCAGCTCGCGGCGATCGATCGCGGCGCGGGCATCGACCCCGCCAGAGCGGAACAGATCAAGCGCTACGAAGAGACCGTGGCGAAGCAACAGGCTGAGCTCGACCGCCTCGGCCAACAGTCCCAGCGCCTCGGGTGCCAGGGCGGCGGCTTCTTCGCGCTCTTCAGCGGACAATCGCCGCAGTGCGGGCCGCTCAACAATCAGATGCAGCAGATGCGGGCTAACCTCGACCGCTCGTTGAGCGACATCCAGCGGCTGCAGGGCAACAGCGGCGAGCGCGAGGCCCAGCGCCGCGGCATCCTGGTGGCGCTCGGCCAAAACGATTGCGGACCGCAATATCGACAATACGCCACCGCGGGTCCCGGCGGCTTTTTCGACAACCTGTTCGGCGGAGTCGCGCCTGCCCCCAACGCTCCGCTTGCGGGCACCTATCGGACGCTGTGCGTGCGAACCTGCGACGGCTACTACTTCCCGATCTCTTATTCCACCGTGCCCGCCAAATTTGCGGAGGACGAACAGCTTTGCCGTCGCCTCTGCCCCGCCGCCGAGGTGACCCTTTACAGCCATCGCAATCCCGGCGAGGACGTGGCGCGCGCGGTGTCGATCAGCGGCAGGCTCTACACGGAGCTGCCCGCGGCGTTCAGCTATCGCAAGCAGCTCAACCCGGCGTGCAATTGCCGTCTGCCCGGACAGTCCTGGGCCGAGGCGTTACGGCAAACAAGCGATCAGACCATCGAGCGCGGCGATATCGTCGTCACCGAGGAGCGGGCGAAGCAGTTGTCGCAACCGCGCTTCGATCCGCAGGGCAAGCCGGTCAATTCGAGCCAGACTTCCGCCCGAGCGAAAGGCGCAGATGGCGTAAACAACGCACCGCTGCCCCCTGCCGCTACCGAGCAGCAGCCGACTGCCCCGGCCGAGGAAAAAATCGGACAGGAACCGGGCAAGCGCAAAGTGCGGGCGGTTGGGCCGACTTTCTATCCAGTGCGCTGAGGTCGCGCGTCGCCGAGGATTACTGGCGGCGCGATTTTCGACCTACAGCTTCTTGATGTCGGCGCGGGCGATAATGTCGGCGAACATCGGGACTTCGCGCGCGACGCGCGCCATGTGCTCCTTGCCGGACTTGGCAGTCACCTCGAATCCCGATTGGGTGAGCCGCTCGCGGATCTCCGGCCGCCGCAAGATCTCGAGCACAACCTGCTCGAGCCGGGCAACTATTTCCGGCGGCGTCTTCGCCGGCGCCATCAGCGCGGTGTAGGTCTCGAACACGAAGTCTGGGTACCCCGCTTCCAACATCGTCGGAATGTCGGGGAGGTCGTTCCAGCGCGTGCGACCGGTGAGCGCGAGGCCCAGCGCCGCGGCATCCTGGTGGCGCTCGGCCAAAACGATTGCGGACCGCAATATCGACAATACGCCACCGCGGGTCCCGGCGGCTTTTTCGACAACCTGTTCGGCGGAGTCGCGCCTGCCCCCAACG
Organism: Alphaproteobacteria bacterium; assembly: GCA_005883115.1. Taxonomy (GTDB): domain Bacteria; phylum Pseudomonadota; class Alphaproteobacteria; order Rhizobiales; family Xanthobacteraceae; genus VAZQ01. The sequence continues at coordinate 4,861 of VAZQ01000082.1, forward strand.
CTCCGCTTGCGGGCACCTATCGGACGCTGTGAGCTGGGGCGTGGTGCCGATCGGCGGTGTCGAGACGTTGAACTTGTCGGGATTGGCTTTGGCAAGCGCGACGAACTCCTTCATCGTGGCGGCGCCCAGATCGGGCTTCACCGCGAATACGTGCGGCGAGACGGCGAGCTCGCAAATCGCGGTAAAGTCGTTAAACGGATCGTACGGCAGCGTCTGGTAGAGGCCAGGATTGACCGCGTAGGCGCTAGTCGACAGCAGGATGGTGTAGCCGTCGGGCTCCGCGCGCGCGACCGATCCCATGCCGATATTGCCGCCCGCGCCGCCCTTGTTCTCGACGAATGCGGTTGCGCCCATTGCCTCTTGCATGGTGGCGGCCATGATTCGGGCGATGATGTCCGACGGTCCTCCAGGGGTATTTGCCACCACGATCTTGATGGGACGCTCCGGATAGGCCGCCTGCGCCGGTCGCGCGCGCACCAGTGCGCCGAAGGCCATCACGCTTGCCGCAGCGAAACGGCGCCGCGTCATCGCTCCCGCCATGCGTGTCATTCGATCCTCATCTGTCAAATGAATGCTCTGACCGAGAATAGCATACCGCGCGCTGCGCGCTTCCCTCCCGCTCCATTTCGGTCGACGCCCACTTACGCCTTCGTCATCGTGATCGAGTAGCCCTGATCCGCCGCCAAGCATTCGGCTTGCGGGAGCCCGAGCTCCTTGCGCACCATATTCGTGCCGAGCACCATAGAGACCATCTTATAGCTCGCATGCCGGCGTCCCATGCCCTCGCGCCCCATGCCGCAGTCGGACGAAATGATCAGCCGCTCGGGGGGAATGTGCTTGAGCGCCTCGCGAATGAGCGCAGCGATTTCGTCTGGCCGCTCGACCTGCAGCGTGTGATGGTCGATCACGCCAATCACCACCTTCTTGTCCTTGATCACTTCTCCGATGGCCTTGAGATCGCCAGTGCCGGAAGAACGCGTCTCGAAGGTCAGGGCGTCGGCGTCCACCTGGTTGAGCGCTTCTAGAGTGGGCTGGTAGCTCTGCACGTCTGCAAAGATGCGCTGCTGAGATGGATTGCCCCAACAGGTGTGGCACCAAACTTCGGTCTTACCGCGTAGACCCTTCACCGTGTTGTTGAAAATCTTCACCAGGTCGGGCGCGTCCAGCTTGCCGAAGGTCTTGCCGCGCACCGGCACCATGTGGATCTGCGGCTCCTCCAACTGGATAACG
>VAZQ01000082.1:6126-8753 GCA_005883115.1 Alphaproteobacteria bacterium
TGCGCTCGACCGGATCCTTGTAAAAGTCGTCCTCGACGGAAGCGGCGATCAGCTCGGGCAGGATGGTGCCGAACTTGATCGGCTTCTTGGTCATGCGCTGCGCCGCCTTCCACATCGCCGTGTACTGCAGCCTCCCGCGCCCCACCGGTCCGGCAATCCTGGGGAACACGCGCGCCTCCAGGAAGTCGTGCAGGATGTGCCCGCGCGGATAGGCGACGGCACCGATCTTGTAGGCGGTGGGCTGCGGCACTTCGGCAAAGCCATCCATGTGGGTGAGCGGATAGCTTTGCCAGCTCATGCCGCCGACCTCCTCGTCGTAGTGCGCGTCGCCGTCGGTGAGGATGTCGAGACCGGCGACCTCTTGTGCCCGCAAAAAACACGAGACCGCGTCCTCGTACTGCTCGCGGTAGCGCGAGTTGACCATGGCTTCAAGAAAGCTCTTGCCTCCCAGCACCGCGGTGTACCAGGCCGGCCGTGGCAGCGAGCCGATGATCGATGTTGGCAGAGCGATACCTGCGGACGCTTTATACATCGCTTCCTCGCTTGTGCTCTCGCCGCTCTCACAAATCGTAGGCTTCGCTTCTCGCCACCTTCTTCACCAGTTCGCGATCGGGCTCGGGCAACGGCGCGCCGGAATCGCGGAAACGGTTGACGATGGGGTAGCGGCGATCGCGACCGAAATTCTTGAGCGTCACCTTGACCCCGGGAGCCGCTTGCCGGCGCTTATACTCTGCCAGATGCAGCATGCGCTCGACCTTCATGACCGTGTCCCGGTCAAAGCCTTCGGCGACGATCTTGGCGATCGGCTCCTCGCGCTCAACCAGACGTTCGAGGATTTGGTCGAGCACATCGTAAGGCGGCAGCGTGTCCTGATCGGTCTGGTTCTCACGCAGCTCGGCGCTGGGCGCTCGCGTGAGAATGCTGTCCGGGATCACTGGGCCAGCGGGCCCCAGGGCACCGTCGGGCTTCCAGCCGTTACGCAGCCGGGCAAGCCGATACACCTCGGTCTTGTAGAGATCCTTGACCGGATTGAAGCCGCCGTTCATGTCGCCATAGAGCGTGGCATAGCCGACCGACATTTCCGATTTATTGCCAGTGGTCACCACTATGAGGCCGAGCTTGTTTGAGAGCGCCATCAGAATGGTGCCGCGCGTGCGTGACTGCAGGTTCTCCTCGGTAACATCGCGCGGCTTGCCGGCGAAGACGACTGCGAGCGCTTTTTCCAAGCCTACGACCGCGGTTTCGATCGGCACCACGTCGTAGCGGGTCCCCAGCACGTTGGCGACCCGGGCCGCATCGTCGAGTGACTGCTGGGAGGTGTAGCGGTAAGGCAGCATGACGCAATGCACGCGCTCGACCCCTAGCGCGTCGACTGCCAACGTGGCCGCCAAGGATGAATCGATGCCACCTGATAATCCGAGCACCACGCCCTTGCACCCGATCTTGCCGACATAATCGCGCAGTCCCAGCATGCAGGCGAAATAGTCCGCCTTGTCGCCCTCTTCGATTGCGGCGATGCGCCCATCGACGCAGCGCCAGCCATTGCCGGTGCGCTCCCATCGCGTCGTCTCGACGATTTCGCGAAAGGCCGGGAGCTGGAACGCGAGCCCGCGATCGGCGTGCAGGGCAAACGAGGCGCCGTCAAACACGAGCTCGTCCTGGCCACCGATCTGATTGACATAGATCAGCGGCACGCCGCTCTCGGTCACGCGGGCTACGGCGATGTTGAGGCGCACCTCGTCCTTGTCCCGCGAGTAGGGCGAGCCGTTGGGCACAATCATCAGTTCGGCACCGGTTTCGGCCAGGCATTCCACCACATCTTCGTAGTCGCCCCACTCGGTCCAGATGTCCTCGCAGACGGGAACACCAATCCGCACGCCGCGGAAATTGACCGGACCGGGCGGCGGCCCCGATGCAAACAGGCGCCGCTCGTCGAACACGCCGTAGTTCGGCAGGTTTACCTTCAGCCGCACGGCGGCGACGACGCCGCGGTCGAGCAGGCAATAGGCGTTGTAGAGCTTGCCTTCGTCGGGCCAGGGCGTGCCGATCAGCAGCGCCGGGCCGCCGCCCCCAGTTTCACGCGCAAGCTCTTCGATCTTAGTACGGCAAGCCGCTTGGAATGCCGGCTTGAGCACGAGGTCCTCGGGTGGGTAGCCGGACAGGAAAAGCTCGGGCAGCGCCAAAATATCGGCACCGGCACTGGCGGCCTCGAGACGCGCGCGGCGTGCTTGGTCGGCATTGCCGGCAATGTCGCCGACGACGGGATTGAGTTGGCCGATTGCGATAGCCAACCGGTCGCTGGGCCGCGCATTCATAACTTAGGTCTAGCGCGTCGCGCCCTCGGGCGGCAATCGCCGCACAGTGGCGGTCAGATCAGCCCGAAACGCTCGGCAAGCGCCAGCAGCCAGGCAGCGGCGGCGATGAGGAGCGCAAGCCCGACCGCGGCTGAGCCCATATCCTTGATCTGACCGATCTGGGGGTCGATCGCGAGGTTGACGCGATCGGCAAGTTTTTCGATTGCGGTGTTCAATAGCTCGACGACGAGCACGAGAGCCACGACGGCGATGAGTGCGAGGCGCTTCCAAGCTTGCTCGGCAACAAGGAAGGCGACCGGCACCGCCAGGAGG
>VAZQ01000083.1 GCA_005883115.1 Alphaproteobacteria bacterium
CAGGCGAACATGGAGGCGCGTGGCGGAGGAATCTCCCAGCCTGCACGACCAAACGATTCCACCAGCACGTCGCGCCGGCGCTTGTAGATCTCGCGCATCTCGCGAATGCAGTCGTCGGGACCGTTGAGCGCAGCGGTTGCCGCAACTTGAATCGGCGTGAAGGCGCCATAATCGAGATAGGATTTCACCCGCGCCAATGCCGCGATGATCCGCTCGTTCCCGACCGCAAATCCGATGCGCCAGCCTGGCATCGAATAGGTCTTCGACATCGACGTGAATTCGACCGCCACCTCCATTGCACCGGGCACCTGCAGCACCGAGGGCGGCGGATGATCATCGAAATAGACCTCGCCGTAGGCGAGATCGGACAGCACGAATACTCCGTGCTTCTTCGCAAACAGGATAAGTTCCTTGTAGAAATCGAGATCGGCGACCGCCGCAGTCGGATTTGACGGATAGCAGACCACGACAGCAATAGGTTTGGGAATTGAGCGAGTAATCGCGCGCTCGAGCAGCGCGAAAAATTCTGGCGTGGGCTCTGACTGCACCGCGCGGATCACACCGCCGGCCATGAGAAAACCGAATGCGTGGATCGGATAACTCGGATTGGGGACCACTACGACATCGCCTGGCGCCGTGATCGCCTGCGCCACGTTGGCGAAACCTTCTTTCGATCCTAGCGTGGCGACGATCTCTGTCTCGGGGTTAAGCTTGACGCCGAAACGGCGCGCATAATAGGCCGCTTGCGCCCGCCGCAATCCCGCAATTCCGCGCGAAGACGAATAGCGGTCGGTGCGCGGCTTTCCGATCGTCTCTTTGAGCTTCTCGACGACGTGCGACGGCGTCGGCAGGTCGGGATTGCCCATGCCGAGGTCAATGATGTCGGCACCGGCGTTACGTGCTGCCGCCTTCGCGCGATTGACCTGCTCGAAAACGTAGGGCGGCAGGCGCCGAATGCGGTAAAATTCTTCCATGGGCCCGGCTCCTTGGCCTGCCGCGCGAGCGGCCCGAGCCTTCTATCACGGCTTGTCGGCTGCGGCAGCGGACTTGGCGGCTTCTGTGGCCCGGTTGCGCGCGGCGACCAAATCGCTCTCGAGTTTCGTCTGTTCCGCGTCGGTGAGGACGGTGGTCGGGCGCGCGGGCGGCAAGTCGTGAACCGCCGGATAGGCCGATGGGGTCGTCGGCCGTTGCGGGCTCCCCTCCGGCAGGCCCCCGAGCGCAGTCGGCAGGTGGTCGGCGACCGTGCTCCCGGCGGAGCAGCCCGCGAGGATGCCGGCGCAGGCAATGAACGCCGCCGCGAGGGCTCTCGACCGCGCCAGCGGTGATCGTGTGACCGACATCATGCCGATTCGGTTCCGGCCAGAAGCAACGCGCCGACCGCCCCTTTCCCTTCCGAGCAAAACTGCTGCGAATTCAAAGAATTGCCATCAGCTGTATCTCTCTAATATGACCAAAGCAAGGTTAAGCCCGCTGCTTCGGGGTCTCTCGCACCTGCCCCGGCGCGACCGTGCAACATGCCTGACAAGAACCCCCCTGATGCGTCTTGCAGCGGTTGTGGCTAAAGTCCATCTGACCCGAAAGGCCGTGAGCGGGGGCCGGCGCCGAACCACGATCGAGGCGTTACCGTGAGAGCCCCAGCAGAACCCACCAAAAGCGGCTCCGCCGACGTGGAGGAGTTCGCCCGCAATATCGCACGGATGATGGAACAAGGCGGTAAGGCCTTGGCCGCCTATCTCAAGCCACGCGAAGAAGGGCACCACGACGACCAGTACGCTGAGGTCGTCGACGTGGTGAAAACCATCGGCCAAGTGGCGGACTATTGGCTGCGCGATCCGCAGCGCGCGCTTGAACTGCAATCGAGTCTCGGCAAGGCCTATCTCGATCTATGGGCCCATGCGGTCAAGCGCATGGCCGGTGAGCAGGTACGACCGGTCGCCGAGCCCGATCCGAGAGACAAGCGCTTCGCCGATCCGGAATGGTCGAACAACCAGTTCTTCGATTTCCTGAAACAAGGGTATCTCTTGACAGTGCAATGGGCGAACCGGCTCGTGCGCGAGGCCGAAGCACTCGATCCGCATACCCGACACAAAGCGGACTTTTACATCCGCCAGATAGCGAACGCGATCGCACCGTCGAATTTCGTGCTCACCAACCCAGAGCTCTTGCGCGAAACGCTCGCCTCGAACGCTGAAAATCTCGTACGCGGCATGCATATGCTGGCTGAGGACATTGCGGCCGGGCGAGGCGACCTCAAAATTCGTCAGTCCGGGTCGGAAATGTTCGAGGTCGGGCGGAATTTGGCGCTCACGCCAGGCAAGGTCATTTTCGAAAACGAGCTGATGCAGCTCATTCAATACACGCCGTCCACTGAAAGCGTGCTCAAGCGACCGCTGCTGATCGTGCCGCCGTGGATCAATAAGTTCTACATCCTCGATCTGACGCCGGAAAAATCCTTCATCAAATGGTGCGTGGATCAGGGCCTCACCGTCTTCGTCATCTCCTGGGTCAACCCGGACGCAAGGCTCGCCGAGAAGAGCTTCGAGGATTACATGCGCGAGGGCCCGCTCGCCGCACTCGACGTCATCGAACAGGCCACCGGCGAGCGCGAGGTGAATGCGGTCGGTTATTGTGTCGGCGGGACACTTTTGGCAGTGACGCTCGCGTACATGGCGAGCAAGCGCGATGAGCGTATTGTCTCGGCCACCCTATTCGCGGCGCAGGTCGATTTCACCCATGCCGGCGATCTCAAGGTCTTCGTCGACGAGGAGCAGATTGCCGCGCGCGAGCGCGAAATGACCGAGCGCGGCTATCTCGAGGGCCGTAAGATGGCCACCGCCTTCAACCTGCTGCGCTCGAACGACCTGATCTGGCCTTATGTCATCAACAACTATCTCAAAGGCAAGGAGCCGGCGCCATTCGATTTGCTGTACTGGAACTCGGATGCGACCCGAATGCCGGCGGCAAACCACTCGTTCTACCTGCGCAACTGCTACCTGGAAAATCGACTCACCAAACGCGAGATGGTGATCGGCGGCAAGAAGCTCGACCTCAAAAACGTGACGGTCCCGATCTACAATCTGGCGACGCGCGAGGATCACATCGCGCCCGCGCGCTCGGTGTTGCTAGGCACGAAGTTCTTCGCCGGCCCGGTGCGGTTCGTGCTGGCGGGTTCGGGACATATCGCCGGTGTGGTCAATCCGCCTGACAAGATGAAATATCAGTACTGGACCGGACCCAAGCCGACCAGCGCCAATCTCGACAAATGGCTCACCAAGGCGAGGGAGCATGCGGGTTCCTGGTGGCCAGATTGGCTCAAGTGGCTCAAGGCGCAGGATTCGACCGAAGTTTCCGCGCGCCAGCCCGGCGGCGGCAAGCTCACGCCGCTGGAGGACGCTCCGGGAAGCTATGTTAAGGTCCGGGACTGACGGCTGGACGCCACCCGCGGCTGGACCGGGCGCGCTTGATTAGTTCACCAGGAGGGACCTCCAATGCATCGCAAAATGCTGCTTTCGATGATCGCGACTGCGGTCTTCGCCGCCAGTCCAGCTCTTGGCCAAGAGCTCACCGGCACGCTCAAGAAGATCAAGGATACGGGCGCCATCACACTCGGCCACCGCGAGTCCTCGGTGCCGTTTTCATATTATGACGATAAGCAGCAGGTGGTGGGCTATGCCATGGATCTGTGCGCGCGCATCGTCGATGGGGTGAAGAACTCGCTCAAGCTCGCCACCCTCGAAACCAAGCTCAACCCGGTCACCTCGGCGACGCGCATTCCGCTGATCGCGAACGGGACTGTGGACCTCGAATGCGGCTCGACCACCAATAATCTCGAGCGACAGAAGCAGGTCTCCTTCACCATCACGCATTTCGTCACTGCAAACCGGTTCGTGTCGAAGAAAGCAGCCAACCTGAAAACGGTCGACGACCTCAAGGGCAAGACCATCGTATCGACCTCCGGCACGACGAATATCAAGCAGATCACCGAGATCGGCGCACAGAAGGGACTCAACCTCAACATCCTCGCCGCCAAAGACCACGCCGAGGCATTCCTGATGGTCGAGACCGGCCGCGCGGCTGCCTTCGTGATGGACGATATTCTGCTCTACAGCCTGGTCGCCGGATCGAAGTCGCCACAGGATTATGTGATCTCCGCGGACGCGCTGTCGGTCGAGCCCTACGGCATCATGCTCCACCGCGACGATGCCCCGTTCAAGAAAGTGGTTGATGAGGCCATGATCGCCACCTATCGCAGCGGCGCGATCAACGCGATCTACGACAAGTGGTTCCTCAAACCGATCCCTCCCAAGGGCCTTAACCTCAATGTGCCGATGAGCGATGCGTTTAAGAAGGTGATCGCCAACCCGACCGACAGCGGTGACCCGGCGGTGTATTGACCGTTATCGGCAACCGACAGCCCTTCG
>VAZQ01000084.1 GCA_005883115.1 Alphaproteobacteria bacterium
TAGCGGCGCAACAGCAAAGCGACTGCCGCGACCCCGATCGTGCCGCCGACAAGCCAGCCGACCGGCTGGGCGTGGTCGGCGAAAGCTGCCGGGGGTGCGGTAACGAGTTTAAAGGCGAGTTGGCAAAACAAGAGTCCGACGGAAAGCTGTACGCCGCGAATGATGGGTTGGGGGAAGATCTTTGCAACGCGGTCGAGATAACCAGAGGCGCTCAGAGCAACAAAGATTGCTCCCATGAGCAGCGCCCCCGCTGCGATTTCCGAGGACCCCAGCCCTTGGGCAATCGCAATGGCGCCGAAGGCTTTGAGCGGCTGAACCGGCACCGGTACGCGATACACGAGACCGGCCCCGATATAGAGTAGCGCGGCCGGCAGAAGGACGGCGGTAGCGGACAGCCCATTCTGCACGATCAGGGCCACGGCGATCGGCACCATCACGCCGAGATCGGCCACAGCGCCGGCGAGCTCGGCTCGGTCAAATCGCAGCTCTTCCAAGCCGGGTCGGGAAGGAGACAGTGAGCTACGCTCTCTGACGAGCATTCTGGCGCTCCTTGTGCCGCCGAGCGCGACCGCGCGCATGGCGCGCCCTCTCCGGCAGAACTTACGTCTCGGGAAGCGGCCAACCCAGAAGCGCCGTTCCGGGACAAAAAAGGCGCGCTTACGGCGCGCCAGGGGCCATTAGACAAGACTAGCAGGCTCGGCCTCGAAGGCAAGGCGGGCCGCCACGCCGATGATGCTCAGGCTTGACGCTGCGCGTTTGGCTAGGATCACTGTGGCTGCGAATTCCGCATATCCGACAGCGTGAGCGCAAGCCGATGGCCAAAGCAGCGCCGCTCGAAGGCGAGTACGATTACATCATCGTGGGCGCGGGCTCGGCTGGCTGCCTATTGGCGAACCGCCTCTCCGCCGATCCGGCAACGCGCGTACTGCTGCTCGAAGCCGGCGGCAAGGACAATTGGATCTGGTTCCACATCCCCGTCGGGTATCTTTTCGCCATCGGCAATCCGCGCGCGGACTGGATGTTCAAGACCGAGCCGGAGGAGGGCCTCAACGGCCGCAGCCTCAACTATCCGCGCGGCAAGGTGATCGGCGGCTCCTCTTCCATCAACGCCATGATCTACATGCGCGGCCAGGCCGCCGATTACGACCATTGGCGCCAGCTCGGGCTCGCCGGCTGGGGTTCCGATGACGTGCTGCCGTTCTTCCGGCGGCATGAGGACCATTTTCTAGGCGAGAGCGAGGCGCACGCGGTCGGCGGCGAATTGCGCATCGAGGCGCCGCGCGTACGCTGGGATATCCTCGACGCCTTCTGCGCGGCGGCGGAACAGGCTGGCGTCAAGCGCATCCCCGATTTCAACACCGGTGACAACGAGGGCAGTTGCGTCTTCCACGTCAACCAGAAGCGCGGGCGGCGCTGGTCGGCGGCGCGCGCCTTCCTCAAGCCGGTGCTCAAGCGCGCCAATCTGCGGCTCGAGCTCAACTGTCTGGTCGAGAAGATCGAGTTTGAGGGCACGCGCGCGGTCGCCGTGCGCTGGCGCCAGAACGGCGCGATCAGATCCGCGCGCGCTCGCGGCGAGATCATCCTTGCGGCTGGCGCGATCGGCTCCGTGCAAATCCTCAAACTCTCCGGCGTCGGCGGTGCCGATGAGCTCACGCGGCTCGGCATTCCCGTCGTGCTCGATAAGCCGGGCGTGGGCGAGAACCTGCAGGATCACCTGCAGCTGCGGCTCATCTATAAGGTCACGGGCGCCAAGACGCTCAACGAGACCTATCGCTCGTTGATCGGCCGCGCACGCATGGGCGTCGACTATGGGCTTTTTCGCCGCGGCCCATTGACCATGGCGCCCTCGCAGCTCGGGCTGTTCACACGCTCAGACGCGAGGCGCGAGCGCGCCAACATCCAGTATCACGTGCAGCCGCTCTCGCTCGACAAGTTCGGCGAGCCGCTGCACGAGTTTCCCGCGCTCACCGCGAGCGTGTGCAACGTGCAGCCGACGAGCCGCGGCTTCGTGCGGCTGCGCTCCGCGGACGCCGCCGACAAGCCGGCGATCAAGCCGAATTACCTCTCGACCGACGAAGATCGCCGCGTGGCCGCCGATTGCATCCGCCTCACGCGCAAGATCGTGGCGCAGCCCGCGCTCGCGAAGTACGAGCCGAGCGAATATCTGCCCGGCGCTCGCGTGGGCGACGACGACGCGGCGCTCATCAAGGCGGCCGGCGACATCGGCACCACGATCTTTCATCCCGTCGGCACCGCAAAGATGGGACGCCCCAGCGATTCCATGGCGGTGGTCGACGAGCGTGTGCGTGATCGGGCTCGAGCGGCTGCGCGTGGTCGATGCTTCGGTCATGCCGACCATCACCTCGGGCAACACCAACGCGCCGACCATGATGATCGCCGAGAAGGGCGCCGCAATGATCATCGAGGACCGGCGGGGGCTAGTGCCGCACCGGCCTTGACAACGCGAATCGGGCCTGTCCCACTCGCGCCGCGTCGCACTTCGAAGCGCTACAAAAAGTCAATCGAGCGGCGCGGGATGATTCAGCGCCAGAGGGTCACCATGTGGGCAACTTACCTGCGCAAGCTCCTCGCTCGGATCAAAGCGATCCTGCTGACGCCGCAAACGGAATGGAAGGTGATCGAAGGCGAGCACGACACGCTGTTCGATCTGTTGATCAGCTACGTCGCGATCCTCGCAGCAATCCCGGAAATAGCCCACTTCATCGGCCAGTCGTTCATCGGCGGCTATACGCCTGTCGTTCCAAATCTCCTGCGCGCGGTCGTCGTCTACCTCGTCGCCTTTGCCATGGTCTACATCATTGCCGGAGTGATCGATCTGCTCGCGCCGCGTTTCGGCGCCGAGAAGAATTTTGCCAACGCCGTGAAGCTCTCGGCCTATTCGCACACGCCGCTCTGGCTCGCCGGCATTTTTCTGCTCGTCCCGGGCCTGAGCTTTCTCTTGATCCTCGGGCTTTACGGCTTCTACCTGCTGTGGATCGGGTTGCCCATGTTGATGAAAGTGCCGCACGAGAAGGCGCTGCCCTACGCGGCCGCAGTCACCGCCTGCGCGCTCATCCCGGCGGTCGTGCTGACGCTGATTTAGCCCATGCCTGGCCGAGATCGCACAGACCCGCTCATTGAGATCGAATCCATACTCACGTGTCCGCGCTGCGGACACCAATCGACCGAGCGGATGCCGACCGATTCCTGCCGCTTCTTTTACACTTGCGGCGGCTGCGGCGAGACGCTCAAGCCCTTGCCGGGCGATTGCTGCGTGTTCTGTTCCTACGGCACGGTGCCGTGTCCTCCGATGCAGCTGGCGCAGCGCTGCGCGTGGGGGGCGAAAGATCGTGAATAATCCCGCGCATATGGCTAACCGCGCCGCATCCTCAGCCACAAGAGCCATCACGAGCCATCGGTTTTGACCCCAAGCGCCCGTCCACGGACACGTCACTCTCGATGTCCGTGCAGATGTATGGCTCCGTTGTAACCGCGAAGTTCGGCGTACCGCTGGGTCTGGGCGGGCGTCAGTACCTCGACGGTGAACAGGTGGTACTTGAGATGTGCCCGCCGCAGCGCTGCGTGCGTGGCGCCGATTGCACCCGTGGAGACCGCCAAGCTTGCCGGGGTAATCGTCCTATTGGCGAACTGTTTATCCAGATCGGCTTCTTGCACAATCAGCTGCTCACCGAGCGGTATCGCTTCGGCCTTCATGGCGGTGATGAGCTCCTCC
>VAZQ01000085.1 GCA_005883115.1 Alphaproteobacteria bacterium
TGGCTCAGGTCATTACGCGCTGCCGGCTCACCGGCCATTACATGTTCATGGGCATGGACGTCGATCCCAGAGAATTCACCCACGCATCCGGGTCTTTCGCGCGCAAGTTCTGCCCGTTCTGTGCGTGCGAACATTCCTGGTACAAAGAGGATTCGAAATTCCTTGCGCCGGCGGCCGACCAACGGCCCGGCGTTCGTCAGGCGGGCTGACGTCAAGTCGGCAGATCGCCGAGATCAGCGGGTTCGGGGGCCGGTTTGCCGATGGCGGCGAGCGCGGCACGCAATTGGCCGCCCGCACGACTGAGAACCTCGGTTGCCTCCTCCACCTCACACCCATGCAGCAGCAGGACCGCGAGCTTCACGTTGCCGTCTGCACGGCGTAATGCCTCGCGCGCCTGCTCGCCGCTGCGGCCGGTGAGCCGCGTCAGAATGTTTTCGCTGCGCCGGACGAGCTTTTGACTGACGGCCTGGAGATCCACCATAAGGCCGTCATAGACGCGGCCTAGCAATATCATGACCAGCGAGGAGAAGACGTTGAGGGTGATACGCTGCGCCGTTCCCGCCTTCATCCTGGTGGATCCTGCAATCGGCTCCGCACCGGTGTCCAACCAGATTGCATGATCCGCCTCCTTCAGGATCGGAGTACCGCGATTGTTCGCCACGCCGATTGTCAAAGCCCTCCGTCGCTTTGCTTCGCTGAGGCAGGAGACGGTGAAAGGTGTGGTACCGCTCGCGGCGACAGCGACGACGACATCCGCCGCCCCAATCTCGTGCTGTTGAACAAGTCTGGCAGCTTGGTCGACCGCGTCCTCGGCCCCTTCGATCGAGCGAAGCAGCGCGTTCCTGCCCCCGGCAATGAGCAGGAGGAGCCGCTCCTGCGGCCAACTGAAGGTTGGAACGAGCTCCGCGCCGTCCTGGACCGCAAGCCGGCCGGAGGTCCCGGCGCCGACATAAACGAGCCGTCCGCCCTCTCGCAGTCGTTCCGCGGCGGCCAGCGCTGCTTCCAGAAGCGCGAAGCGGGCCGAGCGGACCGCAGCCACCGCCGTGAACTGGCCCTCGATCATCGCCTCGGCGATGTCCAAAGGCGCCCAAACGTCGATGTCGGAATATCGGGGGCTTGCGCGTTCGGTATCCATGGGCTTTAGCGAATCGCTGAAACGCAAGAGAACGGTTGTTGATCTTACTTGGTTCTGGCGTTTTAGGAGAGCAAGGGAGCAATTCGCAAATGAATGTTGCGCGAGAGGTCCTCTTGTTCGGCATGGAAGTCCCCAGTCCGAGGCAATCCCGGTGAGCGACATCCGCGCCAATATGGAGGCGGAATGGCAAAAGGGGCCCGACGCGGTGCGGCGCCAGCCAACGGAGCTGCAACCTCCGCTCGATGAATTCCTGCGCTGCATCAGGCGCAACCCGCCGAGCTTCGTCCTGACATGCGCGCGCGGAAGCTCTGCCCACGCGGCGACGTTCGGCAAACATCTGCTGGAGCGCCATCTCGGCATTCCGGTCGGCGCCTTCGCGCCGAATGTGGCGACCATCTACCGGCAGCGGATGAAGCTTGGCGGCCAACTCTTCATCACGGTTTCACAATCCGGAAGGAGCGACGATCTCGTCGAGTCGGTCGCGATGGCCAAGGCCGCCGGCGCCCTCACGGCAACGATCCTCAATGACACCGAGAGCCCGCTGGCGCGAGTATCCGATATCGTGCTGCCGATGGCCGCAGGCCCGGAGCTCAGCGTGGCGGCGACGAAAAGCTTCGTGGTGAGCCTCTCTGCCTGGCTTCATCTCGCCGCCGCGTGGGGTGACCTCGGCGACTTGCGCGCGGCCATCGCGCGTCTGCCCGACCGGCTCGCGGCTGCCACGGGGCTCGATTGGAGCGCGGCTTTGCAGGCGCTATGCGAGGCGACGAGCCTCGTGAGCCTCGGACGCGGGCCCACGCTTGCGATCGCGCGAGAGGCCGCCTTGAAGTTGAAGGAGACCTCGAACCTCCATGCCGAAGCATTCAGCGGCGCCGAATTCCTGCATGGTCCCATCGCGCTCGTGGAATCGTCCTATCCCGCACTGCTATTCGTGCCGACAGACCAAGCGTCGGACGGGCTGCGCGCGCTCGCCGCGGACCTTCGCCGCAAGAATGCGAACGTATTCATGACTGGCGAGGGTGAGGCGTTGCCCGCGCTCACACCGGATCACCCCGACACCGACGCGGTCTGCCTGATCCAGAGCTTCTACGCCTTGGCAATCAGCGTCGCGCGAGCCCGCGGCACCGACGTGGATTTGCCGCGCCATTTGCAAAAGGTGACGCGGACCAGATGAACGGCTCGGGCCTACACGCAGTGGCGGCGGAGCGTGTGTTCGACGGCACCGCTCTGCGCGAACGCACAGCGGTCATCGTCGACGATGCGCGCATCGCCGATGTCGTCCCCACGGTGGAGTTGCCGCGGACGATCCCGGTTCACGCGTTGCCCGCGGGTGCGTGGCTGGCACCCGGATTCGTCGACTTGCAAGTGAATGGCGGCGGCGACGTACTCTTCAACGATCAGCCGAGCGTGCAGAGCATCCGCACGATCGCGGCGGCGCATCGGCGGCGCGGAACCACGAGCTTTCTGCCGACGCTGATCAGCGACAGCGGCGAGAAAATGCGGCGCGCGCTGGAAGCGGTCAACGCGGCGGTCGGCAGCGAGCCAAGTGTTCTCGGCCTTCACCTCGAGGGCCCTTACCTCTCCGGCGAAAGGCCGGGCGTGCACGATAAGCGCCAGCTCAGGCCGCCCTCGCCCGACGAGCTGGCGATGCTGACCGCTCCGCGTCGCGGCGTGCTGATGGTGACCTTGGCACCCGAAGTAGTGCCGCCGGGGCTCATCGCAAAGCTCGTCGCCGCCGGAATACGCGTGTCGCTTGGTCATTCAATGGCAACTTACGCGCAGACGCGTGCCGCCATGGCCGAGGGACTCATCGGCTTCACGCATCTCTTCAACGCCATGCGTCCTTTGGCCAGCCGTGAGCCCGGCCCGATCGCGCTGGCTCTGGAATCGCCTCAGGCTTGGTATGGGCTCATTGTCGACGGTGTGCACGTCGATCCCGCCATGCTCCGCCTTGCGCTGCGCGGGCTCGGCCACCCCATGCTCGTGAGCGATGCCATGCCGCCCGTCGGCGGCAGTCATTCCCATTTCACCTTCTACGGAAAGAACATCGCTGCACGCGACGGCTGCTGCGTCACCGAAGATGGAACGCTGGCCGGCACGGTTCTCGACATGGCGACGGCGGTTAAGAATTGCGTTCGCCTGCTCGGAGTTGCTTTGCCGGACGCGCTGCGATTTGCGTCGGCGCATCCCGCGACCTTCTTGGGTCTTGGGCAAACGCTCGGCAAGCTCGCACCCGGATATCGCGCCGATCTGGTCGCCTTCGACCCGACCGATATAACGGTTCTCGCCACTTGGATTGCTGGAAAGAAAGATAATTGACCGGCCTGGGCCGCCGCACACACGATTCCTCCAGTTCTGCGTCACACGCGCGATGCATGTGGTTCTGAGTCACGCATGTGATGCATGTAGTTCCCGGATCCGGAACCGGAACGGCGTGTCGTCCTTGCTCATCGCATCTTGACTCACACGAAAAATTTCGTTGAGACAGCCAAGCGTCGGGGGCACGCACACAATCACATTGTTGCCGCAATCGACATAGACCTGCGGTTCGTCCGTCAGCGCGCGGACATTCTCCTCAACAATCAGCACGGGGAAAACATGCGACGACTTCTCGCCGGACTTTGCACTTGCGCGGCCGCGCTGGCCGCAACTTTCATCACGCCGCCCTCAGCCTCGGATGTGACCCCAGCCGAGGGTTGGCGCGTTTTGCATGCTTCTTCGGCCGTGGCCTTCATCACGCCGCGCGCAGTCTCGCATCTCGCCGCTGCGGAGGTTTCGCGCGTTGCCGATGCTCCTTCCCTTTCCGCGCCGTCTCCGGTTCCGGCATGCGCGAGCGAGCAGGACGGGAATGGCCCTTCTGCCGACGAGCCGGCCTGCACAGGGAGCACGAGAACACCAGACGAGATTGTGCAAGCCCGCGCCTATTTGGTCGAGACCGCGAGCCCTGGTTACACCATGACGCTGCAAGGTCCAGAAATCGCGATCGGCCGCGTGCATCCCGAATTTGCGCTTCGACTGGAGCACGCGATTCGCGAGGCGCGCAGCGCCGGGTTGACGTCTGCTGCGATTTTCTCCGCCTATCGGCCGCCTGCATTCGGCGTGGGCGGCTTCCACGACAAATTCAATTCACTGCACAGCTATGGGCTTGCTGTCGACATGCGCGGCATCGGCGCGCCCGGCTCTTCCGAGGCGCAGTTATGGCACGAGATCGCCGCCAAGAATGGCGTGGTGTGTCCCTATGGCCCGCGCGACCGGGCGGAATGGAATCATTGCCAGCCGACCGGCGTCAAAATGATCCGGCCCAACAATCCTCTGCGCGAGACCGTGACGGCCGCGGGCCCGTCGGATCTCGAAGGCATGTTCGAGGCCGGCAATTCTGTGATCGAGGACATGGCCAGCGCCGCCGATTCACTCTCCAGGGCTGCGCCCACGCCGGTGCGCGCGCTGGAAATCGCTGCCAAGAGCGTCGAGCCGAAAAAGCCGGTCGAGGCCCCTCAGCGAAGCAAGAGCGAGGAGCACGCGGCTGCCGAGCGCGTCGCTGCGAGACCGGTGCAGCACGCAAAACCCGAGCGCGTCGCTGCCAAATCAACGCAGCACGCAAAACTCGAGCGCGCCGAGGCCAAACCGTCGCAGCACGCAAAGCCCGAGCGCGCCGAGTCGAAACCACCGCAGCAGGCAAAATCAAGTCGTCACGCCCAAGCCACCCGTGCGATCGAGGACAACCACCGAAAAGGAAAATCTAATCGTGCCTAACTGCAGTCGAGTGATTCGCGATAACGATGACACGAATCAACCGGGCCTTTCGGG
>VAZQ01000710.1:0-1658 GCA_005883115.1 Alphaproteobacteria bacterium
CTCGCAAACGCGAGTTCGCCAGGTTTGGCGCGCGCCGCGGCGACCAGATCGCCGAGCGTGCGATAAGGCGAGGAACCGAGGACCACGAGCACCATGGGCGTCGCGGCGAGATAGCAAACCGGCTCGAAACTTGTCGTTGGATCGTAGCTCGCTCGCTTGAGCGGCGGATTGATCACAAACGAATTTGCCACCAGCAGAACCGTGTGCCCGTCGGGCGCGGCACGCTCGACCGACTCGGTGCCGATCACCGTGCCGGCGCCGGGACGATTTTCAACCACCACCGTGCCCTGCGTGCGTCCGATCTGCTCCGCCATCAGGCGCGCGAGGATGTCGGGACCGCTACCGGGCGTATAGGGAACGACGATCTTGATCGCTCCCGCCTGCGTCCATGCGCTCGGCGCAAAGCTTGCCAGCAGGAGAACGGCCGCGAGCGCGATCGCCGCTCGCTTGCCGAAATATGCAGTGTTTAACCGCAGCCGCATTTCTCGTAATACGCCTTGGCCCAGCTGACTGCATGCTTCTTGCGAACGCTTATCTTTCATGCCCACGTTCGTCCGCAGGTTTCAAGAGCCTTGCCGGCTGCGAACGCGTGAGACCCCATTTGTTTCTCGCCTATCTTCGCAGAGCGGCACGCCTGGCCCCTCGCTTCTAGGCCCGCACCGTATTGCCGCGCCGGAAGCGATCAGGTAATGACGCTTGAGCGCCCGCAGCTCAGCTGGAGGGAGCGCTGCCCGATACCAGCCAAAAGTCGGTTACAGGAACCAAACACGCGGGACGCCCGCGCTGAGGTTTACCGCTGCAGGCCGCGCCATGAATCGCAGACTTCAATCCTGGCAGGGCAGTCGCGATCCGGTTCTGGCGAGGAAATCGTATGAACGCCGACGCAAATCAAATGCGGTTTGATCTCCTTTTTGAGGAGCCAGTGACGGACAGCGCAAAGGCTGGGATTGCCGAACGGCTGAGGTATCAGCGTGTCACACGTCTGATGCAGGCTTGGCAAAAGCACCGCGAACGCAAAGAGAGTTCTAGTCGCTTGAGCGCTGCCGTCGCGTTTTTCCGTGGACTGGAGGCGATAGCGCAAGAAGGCGGTGAGGGCGTTCTGCCATTCATAGATCGTTGGCCGGTAAGCTACTTCGTATCCAGGAATTATCACGACAACGGAAAGGAGGAGCTCGCATATGGGCGCCTCGCCGTGGATCTATTGTATTCTACATTGCCAAATGGAGCCTCACCGTTGGCGGGGGCCGACATGATGCCGTCGCCGAATTCCTCCTCGATCAGCGCCTTCCACCGGGTCGTTGGTTTGGTCATGCTCGGCACAGACCGCCACCATCACCCATATGTCGGACCGCGGCAGCAGTGCCGAGATCGACCTGCCGCTTCCGCTCGGCGAAAAGCCGTTTGCTCACTTGAGACGAAATGCCGTCGCAAATGGATTTGAAATCCCGATACTCGACGACGGAGCCGACGTGCTGCTCACCCGCGGGTACAGCCCCGATCACGAAGATATGCCTCCACCAATTAGCGCCGCGGCCGACAAGCCGCTTGCGCTTGCCGATAGCCTCGGCCAGGCGCACGACGCTCTAGCGGCTCTCTGGCCAGATGTGATTCCATGGGCAAGAGCACTCGTTCCGGCTGTGGCTGATATGGGACGCCGC
>VAZQ01000710.1:1816-2888 GCA_005883115.1 Alphaproteobacteria bacterium
AATGGTTCGGTCGTTGGAATGAGGAGGAAGATAAATTTATCTCGCCTTACCGGCCGGATCTGAGGCCCATTGCAGGAATTCATCTCGGCCTGCATGCCTTCGTCGCGGTGACAGAGTTCGGGTTGCGCGCAATCAAAGAGCCCACTCTCGGTCACGTTGGTTTGAATTGGCTGTACGATACGCATTTGCGCAATCTTTTCGCGTTCCATACGATCGCAAACCATGAAAGGCTCTCCGGCGAGGGAAAATCTTATTACCGTAAAACGGGATGTGTCTTAGCTGACCAGCACCGTCGCCTCAATGTCCTCCTCGGGCCACGCCAAAGAGAGCAAGTTTTGAGTTCGCTGAGCTGGCCAGTAAGACCCGTCTCGGAGGGCGACGCCGCCGCAAACGCGTCACTCGACATACGTCAGATCGCATCTGCCGAGGATATCGACGGATTAATATCTCCGGAATTCGCAGCCTAGCGAGCGCAGAGTGCCCCGATGCGAATTGAAGGCAAACGATACCGGGATGAGTGGCTTCCGAACTTCTATCCGTCGCGTGAGCTAGCTCCCGATCGCTGGCTACGCATCTCGCGCACGGGCAAGACCGTAGTTCTGTCGGCAGCCGAGGATCGTCAAATCTCTGAAATATATATGGACGCGCCTCTTTACGAACGGCTCGAACGGACCGGCCATATTCTTACTCCGGCCAACGCCACGCGCGTCTTCCAAGAACTTAAGCTCTGGCAGTTGCGATACTACGCGGGTCCCGAACTGCATATCGTCGTGACCACGGCGAGGTGCAACTTGGCGTGCACTTATTGCCATATGAACCCTCAGCCACTGGAGTCCAGCGCCGATGAATTCGACATGAGCCCGGAAACGGCCCGAGCCGTCGTCGAGTTTGCGATGAGCTCACCAAATTCCCGGGTCTGCTTTGAATTCCAGGGCGGCGAACCTTTTCTCAACTTCGCAGCCATACGTGCGGTCGTGGAGCACGCAGAAGCGATCAATCGTGCTGCCGGCAAGGAACTCGTGTTTTCGGCTGTAACCAATCTCATGGTCGCGAGAGATGAGCACCTGGCTTT
>VAZQ01000086.1 GCA_005883115.1 Alphaproteobacteria bacterium
TCTTCCTGCTCCTTCGCGCCGGCTTTGGGCGGCGCCCCTTTTCTCTCGACCTTTTTCTTTCCCGTGGCGTGGGTCTGCGCCTGCGCCGACATCCACGCGGTCGGCGGGCATGCCAAGAGCAACATGCAGATCAGTCCGGCAGCAACCCCGCAACCCATGCGCAGCGTGTGCAAAGGTTTCTCCAATCGCTCTGACGGGTTTGTATGTTCTACATTCGCGCCTGTGCTCTTGGCATCCAGCGCGGTTCTGCGCATTCGCAACACCAGCGGGCGCCGACGCGTCAAGAGCGTTGATGGAGTGATTCGTGCCTCAACCCCGCGTCGCGCTCCATACGCCGACGCAGGCCCCGCTCGGACCTTGGCCGCGCCAGCTGCCGCTGCCGGTCGTGCGCGAGAGTCGACCCGTGCCAATGGCGTATTGCGGACCGCTGGACACGCGCACGGTGACGCCGCCGGATGGTGACACGCGTCCCGTCAGGCTGACCGGGCCGCCGCCTGCGTAATAGACTTGTCCGCGGACGATCGTCACGCCGTACCGGTAAGCTTGGTCGCAGGGACCGGCCCTGGTGACGACAAGCACGCTCCATGGGCCGTCGAACGAGGCTGCGTGCGCGGAGAGGCCGGCACAAGAGATTGCGGCGGCGAACCCCGTGGCCAGCGCGGCGGCGCGGATGGAATGGCTGATCATTGGAATCCTCGTCTTGCGGCGCCTTCACGGAGCGCCTGGTTGTGCTCGTTATGGCCTTTCTTCATCATGGGAGAGCGATCGGTGGGGCGGCTCACAACTCGCGCGGCATCGTTAGCAGAAGGCGCGCGGTGAAAGAAGGGGTTTTGGCGCGGCTGAAGCGGGCGGCACGGATCCGCCTCACGATCGTGTTATTATTGTGTTCGACGCGGTCATGGCTCACGCCAAAGCTCAAATGCAGGAGGAACGCCATGCAACGTATTGAGCTCGGTCTG
Organism: Alphaproteobacteria bacterium; assembly: GCA_005883115.1. Classification (GTDB taxonomy): domain Bacteria; phylum Pseudomonadota; class Alphaproteobacteria; order Rhizobiales; family Xanthobacteraceae; genus VAZQ01. The sequence continues at coordinate 960 of VAZQ01000086.1, forward strand.
GCCTTTGCCCTCGCGTTTGCGCTCACGCCAGCTTCCCTGCAAGGCGCCACATCGGGGGTCGAGCGGCTATATATTTTGAATTGCGGAGAGGGCATTGCCGGCGACATTTCGCGCTGGTCGCCGGGCGTGAATGTGGGCAAGTCGATGGACTTCGCCGACAACTGCTATCTGATCAAGCACGCGCAAGGCTGGCTTCTGTGGGATACAGGCGTCGCCGATGCCATCGCCGCCATGCCCGAGGGCCAGCGGCCCTCCGATCCGCGGATGACGCATTGGCGGCGGCCGAAGACGCTTGCCGCGCAGCTCGCTGAACTCGGGGTGAATCCGTCCGACATCAAATACGTCGCCGTCTCCCACACGCATCCCGACCACATCGGCAATGTCGCGATGTTCCTGCAGAGCATGCTCCTGGTGCAGAAGGCCGAGTACGAATGGCACTCGCCCGTCGGTCCGCGTTTCAAACCGGACCACCCTGTGATGAAGCTCGAGGGCGATCACGATGTTTTCGGTGACGGGAGCCTGGTGATCATTTCCACGCCCGGGCACACGCCCGGCCATCAGAGCCTGCTGGTCAAGCTGCCGAAGACGGGGGCTGTGTTGCTGTCGGGTGACGCGGTTCATTTCAAGGAGAATTGGGAAAACCGCCGCATACCAGAGAACAACGACAGCAAGGACAAGACCGCGGCCTCGATGCAGCGGATGGCGGAGGTCATGGCGAAGGAAAACGCGCAGCTTTGGATCAATCACGACAAGGCGCAGCGCGACAGCCTGAGGATGTCGCCCGAGTTCTACGAGTGAGCTGGCGGATGTTTCGACGCCTCGCCACCACGTGCGGCGCGCTCGTTCTCGCGTTGGTGATCAGCGCCGCGCAGGCGCAGAGCGGCTATCCCGACCGCGTGATAACTTTGGTCGTGCCTTATCCGGCCGGCGGCACGGCCGATCTCTTGTGCCGGTTTGCCGCCGACAAGGCGGGCAGCAACCTCGGTCAGCAAGTGGTGGTCGAGAATCGGCCAGGCGGCGCGGGCGGCCGCGTCGGCACGGAGTCGGTTTTGCGCGCAGCGCCTGACGGCTACACGCTGTTATGCGCGGCGCAGCTCACGTTCAGCGTCACGCATCTCCTCTTTTCGAAAGCCTCTTTCGACACCCGCGCGCTCGAGCCGATCAGCGTGCTTGCTGCCTATCCGCTGATCTTGATCGGCCGCGGGAGCCTTCCCTTCGACAACCTGCAGGATCTCATCGCCTATGCGCGCGCCAACCCGGGCAAAATCAATTACGGGCATCAGGGCAAGGGCCAGACCGGCCATCTCTTGGGCGAACTCTTGATGCTCAAAGGCAAGTTCCGCATGACGGAGATCCCCTACCGCGGCAGCGCGCCCGCCATCAACGATCTGCTCGCAGGAAACATCGATCTGGTTCCCGATTATCTCCTCGCCAACAAACCGAACATCGATGCCGGCAAGCTCAAATTGCTCGCCACCGGCAGTCGCGAGCGGCTCAAGGATTATCCGCGCGTCGCCACGATCGCGGAGACGTTGCCGGGCGTTTCCGCGGATACCTGGATGGCGGTGGCGGCGCCCCCGGGCACACCCAAGGAGATCACCGCGCAAGTATCGCGGGCGCTCGCGCAGGGATTCCAAGACCCAAAGTTGCGCGCGCGTATCCGCGCGCTGGAAGCCGACCCGCTCGCGGGCACGCCGGACGACATGCGCGATTTGATCCGGCAAAGTTTCAAAACGTGGGCTCCGGTGATCGAGGCCGCCAGGATCGTCGTTGAATGAGTCGGAGCACCAGATTAAGGCCATCGATGAATGACAGAAGTCGCGTGTCCCGGATGCGGTGCACCGCTGATCCGGGATGGCCGCAGACTGGAGCGGTCCTGGGTCTGCAGCGCACCACAACGCAATCAAGTATACGCAGATTGCGTAAACTTATCTGCGTTGCTGCGCTGCGCCCGGGACACAAAGGATTGATTAAGAGGAACACGCGTGATGACGCTCAGCTCTATCATCCCTCGGTATGAATCGTTGCGACAGTGCGGCATCGCCGCCGCACTCGGGCTGGCCGTCCTGGTGGCGCTATCGCCTGCGGCCCAGGCGCAGGACTATCCCTCGCGCGCGGTCAAGATCATCGTGCCGTTCCCCGCCGGCGGCACCGCGGACGTGATGCCGCGCATTTTCAGCGACTGGCTGGCGAAGAAGTGGGGAGAGCCGGTGGTGATCGAGAACCGCACTGGCGCCGCCGGCAATATCGGCGCCGAGGCGGTCGCCAAGGCCGACCCCGATGGTTATACGCTGCTGGCTGCGCCGGCGCCGCCCCTCGTCATCAATCAGAACCTTTATCCACGCCTCGGCTTCGATCCGACCGAATTCGTCCCCATCGTCATCATGGGCCGCGTGCCGAATGCTCTCGTGCTCAATGCCAGGGTGCCCCTCGCCAGCGTCGCCGACGTGATCGCCTACGCGAAGGCCAATCCCGGCAAGCTCACCTGCGCCACCCAGGGCAACGGCACCACCTCACATCTGACCTCGGAGCTGTTCCAGCTGATGGCGCAGGTCAAATTCCAGCAGGTGCCCTATCGGGGCTCGGCGCCGGCCTTGACCGATCTCGCTGCGGGCAACGTCGATCTCATGTTCGACAATCTCGGCGCCTCGCTTGCGCTCGTGAACGGCGGGCAGCTCAAGCTCTTGGGCGTGGCCACGCCCAAGCGCATGGCTGCGCTGCCGCAGGTGCCGACGATTGCGGAGACGCTGGGAGGCTTCGAGTCGGCGGCATGGTTTGCCATCGTGGCGCCGCCGAAAACGCCAGCGACGGTCGTCGACAAGATCAACGCCGACGTCAACGAAGCGCTGCGCGAGGGCGACATCCGTGAGCGCCTCGCGCAGCTTTCGGCCGAACCCATCGGCGGCACGCCGCAGGCGACAGCCGCCTACATGCGCGAGGAGGTCGAGCGCTGGCGCAAGGTCATCAAAGCCGCCAACGTGAAGCTCGAGTGACATTCAGCAAAAATGACGGCCGCTACAGTATCGTTTGGCACCGCAAGTCCATCGCCGTCGAATGCCAGTCTTAGCGGCCTCGACGGAGTCAACTTTTTCCTTGCCGGTATTTTGGCTGGGTTCGGTCCCTATCTGGCCGCTTACCTCGCTGACCAGAAATGGACGCAGGAAAATATCGGTTTCGTTCTGACCGCGAGCGGCGTTGCCGGCTTGCTCAGTCAGCTCCCGGGAGGCGAATTGCTGGATACCGTCCGCTCGAAGCGAGCGGTCGTTGTGGCGGGCGTCGTAATGGTGGCCGTCAGTGCGGTCATTATTGCATTTCAGCCGAGCTTTCCGCTGGTCTTCGCGGCCTTGATGCTGCAAGGAATCACGGGCGGCTTCCTCGGGCCGGCGATCGCTGCGATCAGCCTCGGCTTGGTTGGCCATGCGGCCTTGCCTGAACGGCTCGGACGCAATCAACGCTTCGCCTCGACGGGAAATCTGGTCACGGCCGCCCTCATGGGCCTGATCGGATATTTTTTGTCGTACCAGGCGATATTCCTGACAGTCGCCGCACTCGCCCT
>VAZQ01000087.1 GCA_005883115.1 Alphaproteobacteria bacterium
CGCCATGGCGTGCGCCGTCCTCATCGCCCTCGCGCCGGCCGCGCTGGCGCAGGATTGGCCCAACCGCTCGATCGTGGCGGTGAGCACGGTGAGCGCCGGCAACGCCAGCGATACCATCGCGCGCGTCGTGCTCGATCAGGTGGGAAGGCAGATCGGCCAGTCGTTCGTGATCGAGAACCGCACCGGCGCCGGCGGCACGATCGGCTCCGCCTCGGCAGCCAAGGCCGATCCCGACGGCTACACGCTCCTGCTGCTGACGGCCTCGCAGGGCTCCGCCGTCGCGCTCTACAAGACGCTGCCCTACGATCCCGTGCACGATTTCATTCCGGTGGCCATGTTCGGCGTGCAGCCGAGCGTGCTGATCGCCGCGCCCTCGAAAGGCTGGAGGTCGCTCGCCGACCTCATCGCCGCCGCCAAGGCGAACCCGGGCGTGTTGAACTTCGCCTCCGCCGGGCTCGGATCCGCCTCGCACTGGGCGGCGGAGCGGCTCAAGGTCGCGGCCGGCATCAACGTGCAGCACATTCCGTTCCGCGGTCCGGTCGAGGCCTTCACCGAGGTGATGACCGGCCGCGTCGACTACTACTACCTGCCGATCGCGCCGGCGCTGCAGCCGATCAGGGACGGCAAGGTGGTGGCGCTGGCGGTGAGCACGCCGAAACGGGCGCCGACCTTGCCAGACGTGCCGTCGGTGGTGGAAGCGGGCTATCCCGGCGCGCAGTATCTGTTCTGGGGCGGCGTCGCCGTGCCGGCGAAGACCCCGCGCGCCATCGTCGAAAAGCTGCATGCCGAAACAGCGAAGGCGCTGGCGGTGCCGGCGGTGCAAGAGCGATTGGCCACCTTCGGCGTCGAGCCGATGGCGATGACGGTCGAGGCGTTCGGCAAGTTCTACCGCGACGACGTCGCGGCGATCGTCAAGCTGGCGCGAGACGTCAACATCGCGGCGACCAACTGACCCTGCGCCAGCCGGTCATGCGCGGGCAGAAGCGCGTCGAAGACGCGCGTGAACGCGCTTATTACCCGCGCATCCATCTCCTTCGTCAGAAAGATTTTCCAAATATGATGGATTGCCGGGTCAAGGCCCGGCAATGACGGAGCTTTGGGCTAGCGCCGTGCGCTTCGCGCTGAGAGCGGATGTTGCACTAACCCCATGCCGATCCGCGGCGGAACCCCTATATAAATCACCCCCGGCATCCCATCGCCGGACCATCCGTCGGGCCCTCACGGAGCAAAAGCCACCATGGAGCGTCGGCTCGCCGCCATTTTCGCAGCGGACGTCGCAGGTTACTCGCGGCTCATCGGCGCCGACGAGGAGGGCACGCTGATGCGGCTCACCTCCCACCGGCGCGAGCTGATCGAGCCAAAAATCGCCGAGCACCAGGGGCGGCTCGTCAAAACCATGGGCGACGGCGTGCTCGCCGAGTTCGCAAGCCCGGTCAAAGCGGTGCGCTGCGCCATCGACGTGCAGCACGGCATGGCCGCACGCAACGCCGACATCCCCGAAGGCAAGCGGATCGAATTTCGCATCGGCATCAATCTCGGCGACGTGGTGGTGGAGGACGACGACATTTTTGGCGACGGCGTCAACGTCGCGGCGCGGCTCGAGAACATCGCCGAGCCGGGCGCGGTCTTCATCTCGCGCGCGGTGCGCGATTTCGTCACCGACGCGGCGGAGCTTGTGCTCGAGGATCTGGGCGAGCGCGAGCTCAAGAATATCGCCAAGCCGGTGCAGGTCTTTCGCATCGCCGCGCTGGCGCAAGCCGTTGCCGCGGCGCAAGCACGCGCCCCGGCCGTGCCGCAAAAACCCTCGATCGCGGTGCTCCCTTTCACCAACATGAGCGGGGATGCCGAGCAGGAATATTTCAGCGACGGCATGACCGAGGATCTGATCACTGACCTCTCCAAGATCTCGGCCCTGTTCGTCATCGCCCGCAACTCCTCCTTCGCCTAAAGTCGGTCAAAGTGCAGGAGATCGGGCGCGACCTCGGCGTGCGCTTCGTGCTCGAAGGCAGCATTCGCAAAGCCGGCAACCGCGTGCGCATCACCGCGCAGCTCATCGACGCGGAGAGCGGCGGGCACCTCTGGGCCGATCGGTTCGATCGCGATCTCACCGACATCTTCGCCACGCAGGACGAGGTGGTGGAAAAGATCGTGCGCGCGCTCGCGGTGACACTGACCCACGGCGAGGAGAAGCGGCTGGGCCGGCGCGGCACCGCCAACGTCGCCGCCTACGAGGCCTCGCTGCGCGCGCGCGAATTGCTCAGCCGCAGCACGCGGGAGGGGATCGCGCAAGCCCGCGCGATGTATCACCGCGCGATCGAGCTCGACCCGACCTACGCCGTGCCGCACGCGGGCTTGGCGGCGACGGGGGTTTCGAACTACGTCAGCGACTGGACGGACGATCCGGAGGCGGAACTCGGCCAGTCGGAGCGCTGGGCGCGCCGCGCGCTCGAGCTCGATGACGCCGAGCCGTTCGCGCATATGGCGCTCGGCAGCGTGATGCTGTGGCGGCGCGATCACGACGGCGCGCTCGCTGAGTTTCACCGCATGATCGAGCTCGACCCCAACTTCGCGCAGGGCTATTCCGCGACGGGACTCGCTCTCATGTATGCCGGCCGCGCCGCCGAGGCGATCGAGCCGTTCGCGCTGTCGATGCGGCTCGACCCGCACTATCCGAGCATCGTGCTGCACTTCGTGGCGCAGGCGAATTTCAGCCTGCACCGCCGCAAAACAGCTCATGGAGCGGATCTCCCGCACGCCCGGCACTGATTCAAGCCGCATGATGCTCGCCGCCTGCTACGGCCATCTCGGCCGCACCGAGGACGCGCGCACGGCCTGGGCCGAGTTGCTCAAGGTCAACCCGGACTTCTCGCTCGAGCAGCGCGCGCGCGTTCTGCCCTACAAAGACCCGCGCGATTTCGCGCGCATCGCCGAGGGCCTGGCGAAGGCGGGCCTGCCGTAGGGGGCTCCCTAGGAGCTGACCGAGCCGTAGGGTGGGCAAAATCGATTGCGCGATATTGGCCGCGTGGGCACGGCGCGCACGCGATTTTGCCCACGCGGAACAAGCCGTGCGCCGCGCGCCTTTGCCCACCCTACGCCGCTAACATGAGGGGCCGGACCGCGCTGCGCAAACGGCGGCGCAATGCGCTTTCGCTTATTGCGCCCTACGCGAGCCGTAGGCTGCTTCGCTTATTGCGTCTTACGGGTTCTTGTCGCGTCGATTCCGTCTTATCCTTCAGGCAATGCATGGAGCGCCGCGTCAAGCGTCGATCAAAGCGGCGAACATCAAGGCCGAGTGAAACCCACGTGGATCTTATCGTCCGCAACGCACGCCTTGCCGATCGGTCATCAGGCGAACTCATCGATATCGGGGTGGAACAAGGTCGTATCGTCGCCCTCGAGCACGCGCTCGCTGGCGAGGCCCAGGTTTATGACGCCAAGGGATGCCTCGCCTGTCCTGGGCTGATCGAGACCCACATTCATCTTGACAAATCGCGGATCATCGACCGTTGCGCACCGCAGGAACGCAAGACACTCAGTCCAGTGAAAGGCGTTTCACCACTGAAGCAGAGCATGTCGGTCGAGGACGTGCACGCGCGCGCTGAGCGCACCCTGCAAGACTGCATCAAGCACGGTACTACCCGCATGCGCACGCAGGTCGAAGTCGATCCCGCGATTGGCATGCGCGGCTTCGAGGGGGTGCAGTCGCTGATTGCCAATTACAAGTGGGCAATCGACATCGAGATCTGCGTCTTTCCGCAGGAAGGGCTCACCAATTATCCCGGAACCGATGAGCTCCTGGTAGAAGGCTTGAAACGCGGCGCCACCGTGGTCGGGGGCGCTCCGCGTTACGATACCGATCAAACGGGTCAGATCAGGCGCATTTTCGAGCTCGCCCGCGAGTTCGACGTCGACATCGACATCCATCTCGACGTTGGCCCGACCGCCGATGCGATGAACATCTACCTGGTGCGCGAGCTCACCGAGCAATTCAAGCGTGGCGGACGGGTCGTGGTCGGCCATATGGCCAAGCTGTCCCTGTTGCCGCCGGAGCAGGTGGCAGCGCTGGCACGCAGCCTGGCGAATACCGGTATCGGCGTCACCGTCCTGCCCACCACCGATCTCTTTCTCATGGGCCGCGACCGCGACCACGCCGTCGTTCGCGGCGTGGCGGATGCAAATCTGCTCTGCGAGCACGGGGTGAATTGCTCGCTCTCCTCGAACAACATCCTCAATCCCGCCACCCCCTATGGCGACTGCTCGCTCATCCGCATGGCCAATCTCTACGCCAACGTTCTACAGGTCGATCGTCCCGAGCGGCTGCGCGAGTGTTTCGGAATGCTCACGGATCGGTCAGCGCGGCTGCTCAATCTTACCGACTATGGACTTGCCGTCGGCCGCCCGGCTGACATTGTCATTCTCAATGCTGAAAGCCCTGAACAGGCGATTGCCGAAATCGCCCAGCCGCTCGCGGTATTCAAGCATGGAAGGCAGACGGTCGTGTGGAACCCGCCACAACTGCTGAGACCGCGGTAGCGAGTTGTAGGGTGGGCAAAATCGATGCGGGGATACTTGCCGCGTGGGCCAACAGGGCGTTCACGCCCGTCTGCGACGGGCTATGGCGCGCGCGATTTTGCCCACGCGGAACAAGCCGTGCGACGCGCCTTTGCCCACCGTACGCCACCGACGCTTCGCGGCAGCCAAACGGCGGTTAGCACAAGGCCGGCACCCCGTTGCGTGCGACGCGATGCATGAAGGATCATTGAACGGCGGCATCGGGAAGATCTTCCGGAAGATTTCGTCCGCCTTCCACCGCCTCGATCAGCTCGTAGTAGAGGCTTTTGTAGGTCAGGAAAACGGCACCTTCGGCTTTCATTCTCGCGATCGCCGAATCGACCTTTCGCGATGACGAAAACAGGAGGTCCTCTACCACGTAGACCTCGTAGCCAAGTCCGAGCAGACCAAGGCAGGACTGAAGAATGCAGACATCCGTCTCGCAGCCGGCCACGACAACCTGTTTCTTTTTCAGACGCGCGATGTAATGCGCGATCTCCTGTTCTCGGGTCAGATCGAAGAAATCTTTTTCGAAAATTTTTGCCGCACGGACCACGTGCTTGCTGACCTCTTCAGGCAAACCACCTTTTTGATCGACGGGCCGCTCGAGGGTGAAGACGATCGGGATTCTGAAATGGCCGAGCAGGCGAGCAAAGTTGTTTATATTCTTCTTGATCTTCGACCAAAGACGCCTGTCCGTCTGCGATATGAACAGCTCCTGGACGTCGATGATCGCTCCCCAGCAGCGATCGGCGACAATGCGTTTAACCATCGTCGTGTGGTGGCGTGCTCATGGCGTCAATCGCGGAGCTCAACCGCCAAACCTTTCTGCACAACCGAAGACATTTCTGAATACGTGCGCTTGAACGGAGCAAATATCGTGTGAAGCCGGCTCTTCGCGATCAACATGTCATGCAAAGCAAGATAGTCGATGCCCGTGCTGAGGAAACACGCGAGCGCGTCGTCAGGCGTTTCCACGATGGGCTCGCCTTTCACGTTGAGCGAAGTATTCAGCAACACGGGAACGCCGGTGATCGCATCAAATTCCTTGAGCAATCGACAAAGACGTTCGTTCTGGTCTGGTCGAACGGTCTGCACGCGTGCGGTACCGTCAACGTGAACGATCGCCGGAATTTTGTCCCTCCATTCAGGGCGAACGCGTTTGACGATCAGCATGAATGGGGATTCTTCATCGCCTTCGAAGATTTCGCTTGCTCGTTCCGCGAGAACAACCGGTGCGAACGGCCGGAAGGCTTGTCTGTGCTTCACCCGCTTGTTCAGTTTATCTTTCATTTCGTCCCGACGTGGATCCGCCAGGATGCTGCGATTCCCGAGGGATCGGGGCCCAAATTCAGAACGGCCTTGGAACCAAGCAAATACATGGCCCTGGGCCAGCAGTTTTGCCGTATCCCGGCATATATCGTCGCTGGGCCTGTTTATCGTCTGCAGACGAACAAGCCAGTTTTCCGCCGCCGCGCGCGCATTTTGATCCGAGTATGCAGTCCCAAGATAGGCATGTTTCATGCCTGATGAGCGGTGTCTTTTCAGAATTGTCAGATAGCCGTAGTAAGCACAACCAATCGCAATGCCATCATCGCCCGCCGCCGGTTGAATCCATACGTTGTCATAGCCGGCCTCGCGCACGATCCGGCCGTTGGCCACGCAATTGAGAGCAACGCCACCGGCCATGCACAGGTTTTTGGCGCCAGTTGTTTCACGCAGCCAGATGGCGCGCTTTAGGAGCAATGTCTCCGCGTCGTCTTGAACGCGCCAAGCAACGTCCTTCCAGTGCTGCATCGAGGAACTGGCTTCCCAGTCCGGCTCCTGCTCCGGCAAGAATGGCTTATCGAACTCTACTCCCCACTCGGGAATGTCCACGTCGTCGCCGTTCGTCTCAAGTAACGGCTTGACCGCATCGGGACGGCCGTAAGGAGCCAAGCCCATCACCTCGCCGCACTTGTTCCAGTGCGCGAAAATATAGATCGAGACCCGGCTGTACAGCGCTCCGAGACCGGGCATGAAATAAAACTCGTCGCTCAGGAAACCGCGAACCGGTTTGAGCCAGATCTTTTTCAGGGTTTCAATTCTGGAGCCGTCGAATTTGTAATAGCTTTCCGACTCGCGAGCGAGCGGATTGACGTTGTCGGTCAACTGACCTGGTTCGGTCACGTCGGAACTGTAATTGCCCACTCCGTCCACCACCATCACGACCCCTTCATTGAAGGGGCAGGCGGCAAAGGCGCTGTATGCGTGCGCCAAATGATGCGATACCGTCATCACCTTGTTCGACTTCGAGAGATATAGAGGATTGTGCTTCGCTTGAATGCGTTCTTGGTCGTCCATTACTTCGGGCACATACTGAGACAACATGCGTAATTCCAAATCCTCGACTGGAAGGACGTAACAGTTGCGCACGACAAGATCGATGTCGTCAAACGAGATGCCTTCAGCCGCAAGACAGTAGTCGACAACTTTT
>VAZQ01000050.1 GCA_005883115.1 Alphaproteobacteria bacterium
CAAGGCCGAGGAATCCGGACGCGACGCATGCAACGTCCCGGGAAAACGCAAGTTCGGTGCCCGGAGGCACGCACACTGCCGTAGTGGTATCTTCCTGGGAGGCAAAGCCACGTGTGCCGGTCCCAAAGTTGCGTGTCGTGAGCTTGTCGCCGACTCGTGCAGCACGCGACTTCACATGGTGCAGGCTGTAGTCGCACATGGTGAGGACTCCTCTCTTCCAAGCCCCCCGTACGTGCACTGCCAGCATTCGAAGCAATAAAAGTGCCAATCTTATGGCATGAAAACCGGCTACGCCGCCTGGGATGTCGCGCTCGCCTCGATCACGTCATCCAGCGTCCGCAGTCCGGTGCGCGGCGCGTTGACCAGCACTGCCATATTGCCGGGCGGGTGCCGGTTGGTACGCATCAATTCGTGCGCGTGCGGAATTCTCGTCCAGGGAAAGACTTCGCTCATGCAAGGGTCGATGCGGCGGTCGAGCACGAACTGGTTGGCCGCGGAGGCCTGCTTGAGGTGAGCGAAATGTGATCCCTGTATGCGCTTCTGGCGCATCCAGACATAGCGGGCGTCAAAGGTCAGGTTGTAGCCAGAGGTGCCGGCGCAGAATACCACCATGCCGCCGCGCTTCACGACCAAGCAGGAGACTGGGAACGTCGCCTCGCCCGGGTGCTCGAATACGATATCGACGTCGCGTTTGCCGGTGATCTCCCAGATTGACTTGCCAAACCTGCGCGCTTCCTTGACCCAGTTATCATATTCGGGCGTGCCTACCTCCGGCATTTGGCCCCAGCAGGAAAACTCCTTGCGGTTGACGACGCCCTTGGCACCCAGCTGCATTACGTAATCGCGCTTGCTCTCCTCCGAGATGATTCCGATCGCATTGGCGCCAGAGGCCGCCGCAAGCTGCACGCCGAAGACGCCGAGGCCGCCCGACGCGCCCCAGACCAGCACATGATCGCCCGGTTTCATGGTGTGGGGCGCATGACCGAACAGCATGCGATAGGCGGTCGCGAGCGTCAGCGTATAACAGGCTGCCTCCTCCCAGCTCAGGTGTGCCGGCTTGGGCATGAGCTGGCGCGACTGCACACGGCAAAACTGCGCGAACGATCCGTCCGGCGTCTCGTAGCCCCAGATGCGTTGCGAAGGCGACAGCAGCGGATCACCGCCGTTACAGTCCTCGTCGTCACCATCGTCTTGGTTGCAATGGACGATGACCTCGTCGCCCACTTTCCAACGGCGGACTTTCGAGCCGCAGGCCCAAACGATCCCGGACGCGTCCGAACCGGCGATGTGGAATGGGTGCTTGTGGACGTCCAGTGGCGAGATTGGAACGCCAAGGCCGGCCCACACACCATTGTAGTTGACACCGCCGGCCATGACATAAACCAGCACTTCGTCCTCGCCGACCGGCCAGGTCGGCAAGACCTCGAGTTGCATGGAGATTTCAGGCGGACCGTGGCGTTCCTTGCGGATCGCCCAAGCGTGCATCCGTGACGGGACGTGACCAAGCGGAGGAACTTCGCCGATCTCGTAAAGGTCTTTGCGCACCGCCGCCTGCAGCGGAGTGGTCGTCGCGACGGCCGGCATGAATGCCTCCGCAATTTGCTGGACCATTCCAGTCTGCCGCATTTTATGCTGCATCGCAATATCGGCGCCGGCATCGCCTAGAGAGCGACGGCGAGCGCAAACTCGTTCCTGCGCCTGCTGCATTACTGACAGCGTCCTCCACTTGCGCTACGCTTTCCGCGTCGGTGTTGAGGGTTGCTTCCTAAGTTGCAGATGAAGTCGGGGCAGGACGCGTGCCTGGCCAAGGGAGGATGTCGTGGTTGGAATAGACAGCATTATCATCATGATTGTCGTCGGCGCGATCGCAGGCTGGCTGGCCGGGCAAATCGTGCGCGGTTTTGGTTTCGGACTGATCTGGGACATCATCATCGGCATCGTCGGCGCTTTCATCGGCGTCTGGCTACTCACGCAATTGGGATTCGTGCCGTTCTCCGGCTTCATCGGCTCGATCGTTAATGCGGTGATCGGTGCCGTCGTACTTTTGGTCATCGTCGGCTTCATCAAGCGATAACGCACACCGGACGAGCGCAGCACCGCGACGCGAGAAGCACAAAGCTGCGAAGGCAGGTTTCGCACGGCAGGCACTGCGCGCCGCTGCGCAGCTTTGGACACTTGCGGTCTCCTGAAGGCAGCCGCGCCCGAAATGCGTGGCTACCCTTCCGTATGCCGGAAGAGTATGCTGCGGCGCACAACGCGAGGCCAGCGAGGCGCCCCATGAGCCAGCCATTGACCGGCGCGGTTCGGCAGCGCGACAAGCCCTGGATTTTCCGCACCTATGCGGGGCATTCGAACGCGCGCGATTCGAATGCGCTCTATCGCAAGAATCTCGCCAAGGGGCAGACCGGTCTTTCGGTCGCGTTCGACCTGCCTACACAAACCGGCTACGACAGCGACCATCCGCTAGCGAAAGGCGAAGTCGGCAAAGTCGGCGTGCCGATCTCCCACCTCGGCGACATGCGAACGCTGTTCGAGGCGATCCCGCTCGCCGACATGAACACATCGATGACCATCAACGCGACAGCCGCCTGGCTGCTCGCGCTCTACGTGGCGCTCGCCGACGAGCAGGGCGCCGCGCGCGAGAGGCTGCAAGGCACGACTCAGAACGACATCATCAAGGAGTATCTGTCGCGCGGCACCTATGTGTTTCCGCCCGCGCCTTCCATGCGGCTCACCAAGGACGTGATCCTGTTCACCACCCGCGAGATGCCGAAATGGAATCCGATCAACGTGTGCTCGTATCACCTGCAGGAAGCGGGTGCGACCCCGGTACAGGAACTTGCCTTTGCGCTCGCCACCGCGACCGCCGTGCTGGACACCGTGAAAGCGTCGGGTGCGGTCGAGCGCCGCGCCTTCGGCGAGGTGGTCGGGCGCATTTCGTTCTTCGTCAACGCCGGGCTGCGCTTTATCACCGAGCTGTGCAAAATGCGCGCATTCGCCGAGCTGTGGGACGAGATCACAGCCGAGCGCTACGGCGTCAATGATCCCAAGCAGCGGCTCTTTCGCTACGGCGTGCAGGTCAATTCGCTCGGACTCACCGAGCAGCAGCCGGAGAACAACGTCACGCGCATTCTCATCGAGATGCTGGCCGTGACGCTCTCCAAAAGCGCCCGCGCGCGCGCGGTGCAGTTGCCCGCCTGGAACGAAGCACTCGGCCTGCCCCGGCCATGGGACCAGCAATGGTCGCTGCGTATGCAGCAGATTCTCGCCTACGAGACCGACTTGCTCGAATACGGCGACATTTTCGACGGTTCGCCCGCAATCGCCGAAAAGGTCGAGCGGCTCAAGCGCGAGGCGAAGGAGGAACTGGCGCACATCGAGGGGCTGGGCGGCGCGGTCGCCGCCGTCGAGCACGGCTATATGAAGCAGCAACTCGTGGAATCCAACACGCGGCGCGTCGAGGCGATCGAACGCGGCGAGCAGACCGTGATCGGCGTCAACCGGTTCATGGAGAGCGAGCCATCGCCGCTCGCCGGCGCGGCCGATTCCATCCTCACGGTCTCGCCGCAAGCCGAAGCCGAGCAGATCGAGCGGCTCAAGGCCTGGCGCAGTGCCCGCGACCAGCGAGCTGTCTCGGCGGCGCTAAAGGAGTTGCGGGCCGCCGCAAGCGAGAATCGCAACATCATGCCGGCCTCGATCACCTGCGCAAAAGCCGGTGTGACCACGGGTGAATGGGGCTTCGCCTTGCGCGACAGCTTCGGCGAGTACCGCGCGCCGACCGGCGTGGGACGTGCGCCGCGCAACGAAACCGTCGGCCTCGACGATTTGCGCGCCGAGGTGGAGCGGATATCGCGCAAGCTCGGCCGGCGGCTCACATTCGTGCTCGGCAAGCCGGGGCTCGACGGTCACTCCAACGGCGCAGAGCAGATCGCAGTGCGGGCGCGCGATGCCGGCATCGACGTGGTCTACCAAGGCATCCGCCTGACGCCGGCCGAGATCGTGGAAGTCGCGCGCCAAGAGGCCGCGCATGTGGTGGGCCTGTCGATCCTGTCCGGCTCCCACGTGCCCCTGGTTAAGGACGTGGCGGCGCGCATGAAGGAGGCTGGGCTCGATGGCGTCCCGCTCGTCGTCGGCGGCATCATCCCGCCGGA
>VAZQ01000051.1 GCA_005883115.1 Alphaproteobacteria bacterium
CTGATCACGCCGATTGCGATGGAGGAGAAGCAGCGGTTTGCCATCCGCGAGGGCGGCAAAACCGTCGGCGCCGGCGTCGTGGTCACGATCACTGAGTGAGGGCGAAAGACGGGGGCGAGCGGCTGCCGTGCCTCTTGCGCCTTGCAATGCCGCGCCTGTTCATGCATTTACAACCCGCGGCGGGCCTTTTGGAGCCGCCGCAAGCGCTTCCGGAGGAGTGTAGCTCAATGGCTAGAGCACCGGTCTCCAAAACCGGGGGTTGGGGGTTCGAGTCCCTCCACTCCTGCCAGGCGTAGTCCGGCTCGGCCAGCAAAGTCTAACAGCGCAATAGGTTGCGACCGCCCGCCCGACATGGCGGCAGATAGGCATATGGCGAAGATCAGCCCGTTTAAATTCTTGCAGGAGGTGCGCGTCGAGGCGCAGAAGGTCACGTGGCCGAGCCGGCGCGAAACCGCCGTCACCACAGCGATGGTCTTCGTCATGGTAGCCGTCGCTGCCGTCTTCTTTCTGTTAGCTGATCAGGTCATGCGCACGTTCGTCACTCTCATTCTCGGCATCGGCGGGTGAAGGAGCCGGTTGAATGTCCGACAAGCACTGGTACATCATCCAGGCCTATTCGAATTTCGAGCGCAAGGTTGCGGATTCGATTCGCGAGCAGGCCAAGCAGCGTCACCTCGAGCATTTGTTTGACGAGGTGATGGTGCCCACGGAGAAGGTCGTGGAGGTGCGTCGCGGTCAGAAGGTCGACGCCGAGCGCAAGTTCTTTCCCGGCTACGTGCTGGTGAAGATGGATCTCACCGACGAAGCCTATCACCTCATCAAAAACACGCCGAAGGTCACGGGATTTCTCGGGGCCGACAACAAGCCGAAGCCGATCTCGGACGCCGAGGCTGCTCGCATCATGCACCAAGTGCAGGAGGGCATCGAGCGGCCAAAACCGTCGGTCTCTTTCGAGGTGGGCGAGCAGGTGCGCGTGTCCGAAGGACCATTCGCCTCCTTCAACGGCTTGGTGGAAGAAGTGGATGAGGGGCGCTCGCGGCTCAAGGTTGCGGTCTCCATCTTTGGCCGGCCGACGCGCGTGGAGCTTGAGATGGGACAAGTGGAGAAACTGTAGAGGACAGACGACACCACTACGGACGAATGACCGACGGTCGAATTGCTTTGTCTCTCGTCCCGTCATCTGCCATCCATCTACCGACGTGGGAGGGGACGGCGGCCGCCAACCGCCCAGATCCGCACCACGATCCTGAACCGGCCGCTCGCGGCCAACGACAGGAGTTAAGTCATGGCGAAGAAAATAACCGGCTACATCAAATTGCAGGTGCCGGCAGGGTCCGCCAATCCGTCGCCCCCGATCGGCCCGGCGCTCGGTCAGCGCGGTCTCAACATCATGGAGTTCTGCAAGCAGTTCAACGCGCAGACACAGAAGATGGAGAAGGGCTCGCCGATCCCGGTCGTGATCACGGTTTATCAGGACCGCTCATTCTCGTTCGAGATGCGCACACCGCCCGTATCCTACTTCATCAAAAAAGCGGCAAAGCTCGAGAGCGGATCGAAGACGCCGGGCCGCGAGCGGGCGGGCACCGTGACCAAGGCGCAGGTGCGTGAGATCGCCGAGCAAAAGATGAAGGATTTGAACTGCGACACCGTCGAGGCGGCGATGCGTATGGTGGAAGGCTCCGCCCGCTCGATGGGCATCGAGGTCGCGGGGTAGGCGCCATGGCCCAGCTCGGAAAACGCACCACTGCCATCCGCCAAGGCGTCGACCGCACCAAGCTTTATCCGCTGGATGAGGCGGTGAAGATGGTCAAAGAGCGCGCCAAGGCGAAGTTCGACGAGACAATCGAGATCGCGATGAATCTTGGAGTCGACCCGCGCCACGCCGATCAGATGGTGCGCGGCATCGTAAACCTGCCGAACGGCTCGGGCCGCAGCGTCCGCGTGGCTGTATTCGCGCGTGGCGCCAAGGCCGATGAGGCCAAAGCCGCCGGCGCCGACGTGGTCGGCGCCGAGGATCTGGTCGAAAAAGTGCAGGGCGGCAACATCGATTTCGATCGCTGCGTCGCCACGCCCGACTTGATGCCGCTGGTCGGCCGGCTCGGCAAAGTTTTGGGCCCGCGCGGGATGATGCCGAACCCCAAGGTCGGCACCGTTACGATGGACGTGACCAGCGCGGTGAAGGGCGCCAAGGGCGGCTCGGTCGAGTTTCGAGTGGAGAAGGCCGGTATCGTCCAAGCGGGCGTCGGCAAGGCGTCGTTCCCGGCGGACCATCTGGTGCAGAACATCAAAGCGTTCGCCGACGCGGTGCAGAAAGCGCGCCCCGCGGGTGCCAAGGGAACCTTCATCAGCCGGGTCGCGATCTCTTCAACGATGGGGCCGGGGGTGAAGGTCGAGCCCGCCTCATTATTTGGGCAATAAAGCAAGCGGGAGCTTCGTGCTCCCGCATTACGCTACGCGGCGGAGCGCCGGCCCCAGAGTTCGTCTGTTGCGATCCTTGCGCCTTCGGCGAGCGACTTGAGCTTTGCCCACATGATGGTGGGATGGACGCGTTGCGCGAACGGGCTTTGCGCAAATCCGCAATCGGTGCCGCCCATGACGTTCTCGCGCCCGACGATCTTGGCCAGCCGCACGATCCGCTGCGCCACCAGCTCGGGATGCTCGACGATGTTGGTCGCGTGGCTGATAACGCCCGGGATGAGCACCTTGCCGGCAGGTAGCTTGACCGAGCGCCAGACCACCCATTCGTGCTCGTGGCGCGGATTGGCAGCCTCGAACTGATAAGCGCCGACATTCACCTGCAGCATCAGATCGACGATGTCCTTCATGGGCACGTCGAAGGCGTGCGGTCCGTTCCAGCTGCCCCAGCAGATATGATAACGCGAGCGCTCCGGCGGGATGCCTTTGAGCGCATGATTGAGCGCGTCGATGCGCAGTTGCGCCCACTCGCGGTACTGGGCGTGCGTCATCGGTGGCACTATTTTTTCGTGCATGTAGGGCAGGAACGCGTCGTCGACCTGCACGTAGAGCCCTGCATCGACAACGGCCTTGTATTCTTGGTGCAGGCAGTCGGCGAGCGCCCACAACAGGCTCTTCTCGTCCGGATAATATTCGTTCTTGGCGTTCGGCAGCGCGCTGGCCGGCGCGACGACCGGCAGGAAGGCGCCGGCGACGTCGGTTTTAGCTACAGCTGCTTTGAGGTTGGCGATGTCGCGCTTGACTTGCGCGTCCGAATAAGTGAGCGCCCCGGTGACCACGAACCGAGAGCCCAGCCGCTTGTTCAATCCCGATATCCGGTCGTATTCCGCGTAGAATTCGGGGAAGGCGACGCGGTCCTGCCCGCCACCTACCGCCGCCATGGGATCTTTGGCCTCTTCCGGGGTCAGCGGCCGGGTCGCGAGGCCGGTGAGCCGGTCATGGATGTAGAAGGCCCAGTTGCGGCCCTTGCTGAACTCGCCGTCGCTGACGATGTCGATGCCCGCGTCGGCCTGCTGGCGCACGACGGTCTCGATCGATTCCTTGAGACAATTCTGGTACGCGCTTTGGTCGTATGGCTCGCGATCCTCGATCTTGTGCAGGAACTCGACGAGCTGCGGCGGCCGCACCAGGCTGCCAACATGGGTTGCGAGGATGCGATTGGCTGACGAGGCCATGGTGCTTCCTCCCGTTCCGTTTCTCCGGTTTGTCTTATCACCTGCGCGGTCCCGACGCAGCATCGGTTGAACAGGCGCGTGAGTTCGCCTCGCATTCGCATCGGCGCCTGTTGTTCCGCAGCCCGCGGCAGCGTCGCCGAACCGAGGATCGTCAATTGTGCCGAGGTGATACGCGCTAATTAAGCGCGGCGTCGATCTTGTCGTAATATTTTTTCACGAGGTCGATGTTGCCGGGAAACTGAATGGGCTGCGCTGCCTTCAGCGCTTCGTTCAGCTCCTCCAGCATTTGTTTCTTTTCAGCCGCTGGGATTGTCCTGTTTGCGGTGACGTCCGCAATTTCCTGCTTGATCGCAGCCGCCGGTTCGGTGAAGGCCTTGGTCTTGGGATCGATGCCCGTCATCACCATGGTGATGTTCCCGAGCACTTCGTCATAGTCGTTGAAATCCTTGAACCCGTGCTTCTTGGCGACGGCGTCGAGCTCGGCAAGAACTGCCGGGGGCAGCTCGTCGGTCGGCGGCGCCTGGATTTTGTCGAAGACCGTCGAGACATCCTTTTGTGCGGCAATGATGCCCTGCACCTGTTTGTCGGTCAGCTGGATTTGCCTTACCTCGGGGCGTGTCCCGATCTGCGCGCAGGCCGCGCCAGAGAAATAGAGAAGCGACGCGGCCAGGAGCACCCCAACGCTCAGACGTTGTACCATCCGCTAGCCCCCCGTCTTGGCTGTCGTACAAGTCCCGATGTCGTTCTCCTAGCGGGCGGCAATGACCAAATTTGGACCTACGGCGGCCGCGCAAAAATCGCGGCATTTGCGCGTTTCGTGCTTGGCAAACCCGCCAGAACGCTCTACATAGGGGTCAGGGCGTGCCGGCCCTGGTTTGTCGGCGCGCCTTTGCGCGCTTCAAGGAAAACATGCCGGTTGGGACTTATTCCTTTTGGGCATCCTGCGGGATTTCTCTGAAAGGAGACCAAGCCGATCGCGAACTTTTCCCTGGCGCGTCTGTCACTTCCGGCAGTTTCCGGAAGTGCGTCCTGTCCGAGACTGCAGGTGCCGTTTCGCGGCTTGATGTCAGTCACCTGCACAGACGGGGGAGACCGTTTTGGGGCCGAGAGCCCCGCGATCGGTTTGAACCTCGAGTTCCGAGTGCGGCGGATGTTGCGCTCGAGGGGCAGGATTTCGTGCAGCGTTAGGCCAGGACAGCGAGTCGCGTTAAGCCAGGACAGCGGGCCGTAACGGGGCGGCGCGTGCAAGGGTCGCCAACGGGAAAGAGTTTGCAGTGGATCGAGCGGCTAAGAAAGAACTCGTCACGACGCTCAACGGTGTCTTTAAAGCCACCAATGTGGTCGTGGTGGCTCATTATTCCGGACTCAACGTGGCTCAGATGCAGACGCTGCGCAGGCAGATGAAGCAAGCGGGTGCGGCGGTGAAGGTCGCCAAGAACCGCCTCGCCAAGCTCGCGCTCGAGGGAACCGATGCAGCGCTGATTGTTCCTCTGCTCAAGGGTCCCACTCTGATCGCCTATTCCGGCGATCCGCTGGCTGCACCTAAGGTCGCCGCAGATTTCGCCAAGGCCAACGAGAAATTCGTGATCCTGGGCGGAACGATGGGCACCACGGCACTCGATCCCAATGGGGTCAAGGCGCTCGCCGCGCTGCCGTCGCTCGACGAATTGCGGGCTAAAATCATCGGTCTCATTCAGGCGCCGGCCACCAAAATCGCACAGCTCGTCAATGCGCCGGCGGCCAAGCTCGCCCGCGTGGTGCAGGCTTATGCCGCCAAGAGCGAGACGGCGTGATCTGCACCGCAAAATCGATCGGTTCGAACTCATAGGGGTGTCAAATGGCTGATTTGCAAAGACTCGTCGACGATCTGTCGAAGCTCACTGTGCTTGAGGCCGCAGACCTTGCGAAATTGCTCGAAGAGAAGTGGGGCGTCTCGGCGGCTGCCGCCGTGGCGGTGGCGGCCGCTCCGGGTGGCGGGGCTGCCGCTCCGGTCGAAGAGCAAACCGAATTCAACGTCGTGCTCACCGCCGTCGGGGAGAAGAAGATCGAGGTAATCAAGGAAGTGCGCGCGCTCACCGGCTTGGGCCTCAAGGAGGCGAAGGATCTGGTCGAGGGCGCGCCCAAGCCGGTCAAGGAAGGCGTGACCAAGGACGAAGCCGAGAAGGTGAAGGCGCAGTTGGAAAAGGCCGGCGCCAAGGTGGAACTCAAGTAAGCGTGAATTGGGTGCAACTGATGCCGGGGTGCCCAAACTCCGGGATCATCCATATCTCTGCCGGGCGGCGGCGGAGAGTTAGCGCTTCGGCGACCAGCCGAATCGCATAGGAGAAGGGCTCTCGACGGTTGTCCCGATGGTCGCGATGGATTGCGGCCTTCCGGAGAGTCGTCCCGGGCCCGACGGTTCGACAACGAGAGAGATGAGATGGCGCAGACGTTTACGGGTCGCAAGCGCGTTCGCAAGTTTTTCGGGAAAATCCAGGAAGTCGCAGAGATGCCGAACCTCATCGAGGTTCAAAAGGCGTCCTACGACCAATTCCTGCTGGTCCGGGAACCGGTAGGCGGACGGCCTGACGAGGGCCTGCAGGCCGTGTTCAAGTCGGTGTTCCCGATCTCCGATTTTTCCAACACGTCGATGCTCGAATTCGTCAAGTACGAATTCGAGGCTCCCAAATACGACGTCGACGAGTGCCGCCAGCGCGGCATGACCTATGCCGCGCCCCTCAAAGTGACGCTGCGTCTGATTGTGTTCGATGTCGACGAGGAGACAGGCGCCAAGTCGGTGAAGGACATCAAGGAGCAGGATGTCTACATGGGCGATATCCCGCTCATGACCAACAACGGCACCTTTGTCGTCAACGGCACCGAGCGCGTGATCGTTTCGCAGATGCACCGTTCACCGGGCGTCTTTTTCGATCACGACAAGGGCAAGACCCATTCATCGGGCAAACTTCTGTTTGCCGCGCGTATCATCCCCTATCGCGGTTCCTGGCTCGACATCGAATTCGATGCCAAGGACATCGTCTATGCGCGTATTGATCGGCGCCGGAAGATCCCGGTGACGTCGCTACTTTACGCCCTCGGCATGGATGCTGAGGAAATCCTCAACACTTTTTACCGCGAGGTCACCTACAAGCGGCAGAAGGACGGCTGGCGCGTGCCGTTCGATGCCAACCGATTCCGCGGCTACAAGGCGATCAACGATCTGGTCGACGCCGATTCCGGCAAGGTGGTGCTGGAGGCCGGCAAGAAGCTCACTGTGCGCCAAGCGCGCCAACTCGGCGAAAAGGGTCTCAAGGCGCTGCGCATGACCGATCAGGAGTTGGTCGGTCAGTATATCGGGGAAGATATCGTCAACCTGAAGACCGGCGAGATCTTCGCGGAAGCGGGCGAGGAGATCAGCGAGAAGAATCTCAAGACGCTGAACGAGGCCGGCTACAAGGAATTGCCGCTGCTCGACATCGACCACGTCAATGTGGGTGCCTACATCCGCAATACCCTCAATGTCGACAAGAACATTACGCGTGAGGACGCGCTGTTCGACATCTATCGTGTGATGCGGCCGGGCGAGCCGCCGACGCTCGATACGGCGCAGAACATGTTTCAGTCGCTGTTCTTCGATTCCGAGCGCTATGACCTCTCTGCGGTAGGCCGCGTCAAGATGAACATGCGGCTGGATCTCGACGCGCCCGACACCGTGCGTGTGCTGCGCAAGGAAGACATCATCGCGGTGATTCGCACTCTGGTCGATCTGCGCGACGGCAAAGGCGAGATCGACGACATCGATCATCTGGGCAACCGCCGGGTGCGCTCGGTCGGCGAGCTGATGGAGAACCAGTATCGTATCGGGCTCCTGCGCATGGAGCGGGCGATCAAGGAGCGCATGTCCTCGGTCGACATCGACACCGTGATGCCGCAGGACCTCATCAACGCGAAGCCAGCGGCAGCCGCAGTGCGTGAGTTCTTCGGCTCCTCCCAGCTCAGCCAGTTCATGGACCAGACCAACCCGCTGTCGGAGATCACGCACAAGCGGCGATTGTCAGCACTCGGGCCGGGCGGCCTCACGCGCGAGCGCGCCGGCTTCGAAGTACGCGACGTGCATCCAACCCATTATGGCCGCATCTGCCCGATCGAGACGCCGGAGGGGCCCAACATCGGCCTCATCAACTCGCTCGCCACTTATGCGCGCGTGAACAAGTACGGATTCGTCGAGACGCCCTATCGCAAGGTCAAGGATGGCCGCGTCACCGATGAGGTCGTCTATCTCTCGGCGATGGAGGAAGGGCGTTACACGGTCGCGCAAGCGAACGCCCCAGTCGACAATCGCGGGCGCTTCACCGAAGACCTGGTCGTATGTCGCCACGCCGGCGACGTGCAGATGGTTGCTGCCGGCAAGGTCGATTTCATGGACGTGTCGCCGAAGCAGCTGGTCTCGGTGGCGGCGGCGCTCATTCCATTTCTGGAGAACGATGACGCCAACCGCGCGTTGATGGGCTCCAACATGCAGCGCCAGGCGGTGCCCCTGCTGAGCGCCGAGGCGCCTTTCGTGGGCACCGGAATGGAAGGCGTGGTGGCGCGTGACTCCGGCGCCTCGATTGCAGCACGGCGCACGGGAATCGTCGATCAGGTCGACGCAACGCGCATCGTGGTACGTGCGACCGAAGAATCCGACCCGACCAAACCGGGCGTCGACATCTATCGGCTGATGAAATTCCAACGCTCGAACCAGAACACCTGCATCAACCAGCGGCCGCTGGTGAAGATGGGCGACCTGGTGACCAAGAGCGACATCATTGCGGATGGTCCCTCGACCGAGCTCGGTGAGCTCGCGCTCGGCCGCAACGTGTTGGTCGCCTTCATGCCCTGGAACGGCTACAACTTCGAGG
>VAZQ01000052.1 GCA_005883115.1 Alphaproteobacteria bacterium
GATGGATGAAGGTCGCATTGAGCGGCGGCGCCATCAAGCGTTCGCCGTGCTGCGCCGTCACATCGACGAAATAGCCGAGCACATTGTTGTGGCGGATCTTCAGCGCACGCACCGATGTCACGTCTGCGTAGCGCGACTGCAGCGCGGCAATCACGCGGCGGGATTCGTCGCGTAGCGCGCGTGCCTCGTCGAGCGCGGCATCAAAGCCCGTGCGCATGAAGCCGCCATCGCGTTTGAGGTGCGGAAGCTCCTCGGCCAAGGCCAGGCCGAGTTCGCTCGCCAGCGCCGGATCGAGCCGGCGCAACGCGTGCGTCCGCGCCGAGCTCGCTCGCGAGTGCCGGATCAAGCCGGCGCAGCGCGTGCGCCGCCTGCGCGAGCTCGTCGGCAAGCTCGCCGCGCCTCTCCAGCTCGGCGGCAATGTCGGCAGCGGCAACAATGCCGTCGCGGATGGCGGCGAGGTCGCGCGGGCCGCCGCGGCCCAGCGCGAGCCGCGCCAGCGCGCGGGCGAGATCGGGCGCCGCCGCGAGCCGCGCGCGCAGCTCGGCGCGTGCCGCAGCATCGGCCACGAAAAATTCGATGGCGTCTTGGCGCCGCTCGATCGTGCCGGGGTCGGTGAGCGGAGCGGCAAGGCGCTGCGCCAGGAGCCGCGAGCCCGCAGCCGTCACCGTGCGGTCGATCGCGGCGAGCAATGAGCCGCGGCGCTCGCCCGAGAGCGCGCGCGCAAGCTCGAGATTGCTGCGCGTCGCCTGGTCGATCGCAAGCGTCGCCCCTTGCGCCTCGCGCACGGGCGGCGAGAGCGGCGGGCGCGCCCCGAGCTGGGTGCGTTCGACATAGCTGATGCAGGCGGCAGCCGCCGTGAGCTCGAGGCGCGACAGCGCGCCAAAACTTTCCGTGGTGGCGAGACCGAAGTACCCCGCGAGCCGCCGCTCGGCGGTTGCCGCGTCGAACACGTCGCGGGGAAGCGGCCTCACCGCAGGCAGGGAGCGCAGATAGGGGGCGAGCGCGCCATCGCCATAAAGCGCGTCCGACACGATGATCTCGCCGGGCTCGAGCCGGGCGATCTCGGCGGCGAGCCCCGCGCGGTCGCGTTCCGCGATACGAAACTCGCCAGTCGAAATATCGATCCAGGCCAGCGCGAAGCGGCTGTCCTCGACGAGGGATGCGCGCGCGCGGGCAATCGCTAGCAAATAATTGTTGCGCCTGGCGTCGAGCAGCGTGTCCTCGGTGAGCGTGCCGGGCGTGACCACGCGGATGACGTCGCGCCGCACCACGCTCTTGCCGCCGCGCTTCTTCGCCTCGGCGGGATCCTCGATCTGCTCGCAGACTGCGACGCGATGGCCGAGCGCGATGAGCCGGTTGAGATACTCGTCGGCGCGATGGATCGGCACGCCGCACATCGGGATGTCGCGGCCGAGATGCTTGCCACGCTTGGTGAGCACAATGCCGAGCGCGCGCGCGGCGACCTCGGCGTCCTCGAAAAAAAGCTCGTAGAAATCGCCCATCCGGTAGAACAACAGACAGTCGGGATTGGCGGCCTTGATCTCGATATATTGTTCCATGACCGGTGTGGCGCGCGGGGCGCTCTCGCCGGGCGAGCCGGACTCGAAGCCGGATGGAATGATATCCATGGTGCCGCGACGCTAGCAGATGACGCGGCAAGATTCATGCTACGGCTTGGAAGATAGCCACAGCGACGTTGCCGGCCTCGCCTTGTCGAGTTGATCAGACGCGACACTAACCACAGCGGTCATAGCGTGGGATGTTCGGGTCAGCCGCCCGATGACTCCGGCCTGATGCCCGATGACCTAATCACCTTGCCCCATTTGTTGACCTCGGCGGCCATATAGGCGCCGAACTCGGTAGGCGTGAACATGATGGGCGTGGTGGCGACATCGGCGAGCCGCGCCTTGACCATCGGGTTGGCAAGTCCCGCGTTGATCTCGCGGTTGAGCCGCTCGATGATTTCGCCTGGCGTGCCGCGCGGCACGCCGACGCCGCACCAGGAATTGGCCTCGTAGCCTGCCACCGTCTCGCCGATGGTCGGCACGTCAGGCAGGATATCGGATCGGTTCTTGCCGCCCATGCCCAATGCGCGCAGCGAGCCCGATCGGATGTGCGCCAGCGAGCCAGTCAACACGTCGATCGCCACCTGAACTTGTCCGCCGATGACATCAGCGACCATCGGCGCGCCGCCGCGATAGGGCACGTGGATCATGTTGATGCCGGCCATCATCTTGAACAGCTCGCCGGCGACATGCGAGGTCGATCCGGTGCCGAACGAGCCGATGCTGATCTTGCCTGGGTTAGCTTTGGCGTAGGCGATGAGCTCGGCGATCGTCTTTGCAGGAAGCGACGGATTGGCGACCATCACCAGCGGAAAATCAATGAGCCCGGAAACCGGCGCGATATCCCGCAGCAGGTTGAACGGAAGGTTGTCGAACAGCGTCACGTTGACTGCGGCGGAAGCCGGGACGAACAGCAGCGTGTAGCCGTCGGGCGGCGAACTGGCCACGGTCTGCACCGAAATATTGCTGCTGGCGCCCGGCTTGTTTTCGATTACGACCGGTTGGCCGATTCGCTCCGCCAGCCACGGCGCCATGATTCGTGACACGATGTCGGCGCCGCCTCCCGGCGGAAAGCCGACGATCCAGCGCAGCGGCCGCGCCGGATAGGCCTGTGCGCTGGCGCGAGGCAACGCACCGGCAGAAGTCGCACCGGCCGCGCCGGCGAGATACAGAAATCGACGGCGAGAAAGATTCATGGCACTCCCTCCTGCCGCTCGAGGTGTTGGTGCTAATTCACCAGCTTGCGGCCGGTGACCGCCTCAAGATTCTTATAATCGATTTTCTCGCGGTCGGCCTTTGGAATGTTGAGCGAATCCAGAATCTCGAGGGTCAGGCGCGGATACATCGTGCCGCCCTCCGGATCGAATGGGCAGTCGGAAGCGAACACGATCTTCTCCAAGGGAAAGAACTCCAGGCCGCATTTTGTCGCTGGCTTGCCGCCGAATACGGCGGTGTCGGCGTAGAAGTTCTGCTTGAAATAGTCGAGCGGACGTTTCTTGAGGCTCTTGCGCAGCGCGACGTAATCTTCGTCGCTGGTGCGCGAGCCCAGCACGTCCCACCCTGGCCCGATGCGGCCCTCGAGCATCGGCACGATGCCGCCGAAGTGGTGGGTGATGATCTTGAGATTGGGATGGTTATCCATGATCTTCGAGAACACCAGGCGCGCCATTGCGGCGGCCGTCTCATACGACCAGCCGAATGTCCACCAGATTTCATACAGTGATTTCTTCTCGTCGATGTAATCCGGCATGTTCGCGCCGCGGGCCGGATGCATCCAGATCGGCTTGCCGAGTTCGTTCATTTTCTTCCAGAACGGCAGGTATTGCGGGCGGTCGAGCGGCTTGCCGACGACATTAGTGTAAATTTGCACGCCGAGGGCGCCGAGTTCGTTAATCGCGCGCTCCGCCTCGCGCACGCCGGCGTCGGGTGCGTCGAGCGAGATTTGCGCGACCCAGCCCGGGAAATGGTCGCGCTCCTTCGCGCACAATTCGGCGAAGCCGTCATTGATGAGTCGGATCAGCTCGTCGATTTGCGCGGGAGTCTTGGCAAACGTTTCCACCGGCGGCTGCGGATAGGAGAGGATCTGTTGATAATCCTTGAAGCGGTCGACCATCTTCTTGCGATGATCGAGATCGAACAGCGCCGGCAGCGAACGCACGCGTTTGCCCATGTCCTTGTAGTCGCCGGCGACCTCCTGCATTTTGTCGAAGAATTTTTTCGGGAAAAAGTGCGTATACGCATCGATCCGCATCTGCGGTCCTCCGGCTTGCGTGGTCTACTGCGGGCTTGGCAATTGTGTGTCCCGGACGCGGTGCAGCGCGAGCAAAACGAAGTGGTGCACCGCAGATCCGGGACCGCTACAGGCCAAGGCGGTCCCGGGTCTGCAGCGCATCACTTCGTGCTGCGCTGCGCCCGGGATACGCTTATATCCGTCAGGGCATCCCAGCGCTACTCGGCGGCGATGCGCGCCGCGCCCTGCGCCTCGATCTCAGCGAGGCAGCGCGCGAGTGCGTCGCCCTCGGGATCGGCGAGCGCCGCCGTGCGCGCGCTTGCCACCGCGTCGATCCCGCGGGAAGCCGGCATGTCGCCCGCCAGAATCGGCCGGATGACACGCGTCTCTATCGCCCGGTAATTGACGCTGCCGCGCTTCAGGGTCTCCCCATAGCCCTTGATCAGCCGCGCGCATTCGGCGACCTCGAGCGCGAGATCGTCCGAGAGCCACGCGGCCTCGGTGATGAGCGCAAGCCAGGCCTCGATCGCGCGTTGTTCCTCATGGAAGCGGTACGTTCGCGGCCGCCAGCGGCGCAATTTGGCAAGAAGAAAGAGGCGCAGAAAGCCCGACACCGAGGTGGTCGCGACCTTCATTCCCCAGTGCAGGCGCTCGATCAGTCCACGCCGCGCGGTGGCCGCGAGCATGCGCTTGGCGAGCGGCGGCGGAAGCAGCGAGCAAAATTCCTCGATGCCGGGCTTGAGGAACTCGGTCACCGTGAACGGCTCGCCGGGCTTTACCCCGATCTCGGCGGCGATGCGCGCAATCCGAGCTGGCGCGATCTTGGCCTGCGCCACCCGGATCACGTCTTCGTAGGACATGCGCACGGCGAGGTGACGCGCCGTCTCGCGTACGAGACGCCCGCCGGCCCCGATGCGTGCGTCGACGGCGCGGATCGCCGCCAGCCGGTCGAGATAGAGTCGCGCATAGGCGAGGTCCTGATAAGCGGAAAGTCGCCGCACGCCGGCGAGCGCGACGTCGCGGGCGGCCTCGGGCATCACGA
>VAZQ01000053.1 GCA_005883115.1 Alphaproteobacteria bacterium
CTTGTAGCTGTCGTACATCAGGTTCTTGTTGGCCCATTCGAAATCGAAGGCATAGATGAAGGCTTCGCGCAGGCGGCGGTCCTTGAGCTTTTCTCGCCGGGTGTTGAAGAACCAGCCCTGCGCACCCGAGGGCGTATCGTCGGAGAGGACATCGCGCTTGACGCGGCCTTCGCGCATCGCCGGAAAGTCGTAACGCGTCGCCCAGATGCGCGAGGTGAATTCCTCGCGGAACACATAGGTCTTGCTGGTGAAGCCTTCGAAGGCGACGTCGCGATCGCGGTAGAACTCGTAGCGCACCACGTCGAAATTGTTGAGCCCGCGCCCGACCGGCAGATCGGCGCCCCACCAGTTCTTGACTCGGTCGTATTCGATGAAGCGGCCGGTCTCGAAACGGCCGACCTGGTAGGGACCGCTGCCAAGCGGCGGCTCCAGCGTGGTCTCGTCGAAGGCATGCGTGGAGTAGTACGCGCGCGAGAAAATCGGCAGCGAGGCCGCAAACAGCGGGACGTCGCGCGCGCGGTTCGGCGCAAAGTGGATGAGCACGGTGGCGTCGTCGGGCGCCTCGGCGTCGCGGACATCGCGCAGCAATTGCTGGGCGATCGGGTGGCCCTTCTCCTTGAGGATTTTGAGCGAGAAGGCGGCGTCATGGGCGGTGAGCGGGCTCCCGTCGTAGAAGGTGATGCCGGGCCGCATCAGAAACCGGTAGGTCAATCCGTCCGCGGAAATGCGCACGGCGCGCGCAGCAAGGCCGTAGAGCGCATCCGGCTCGTCGGCGGCACGCGCCATCAAGCCGCCGAAGGTGAGCTCCATGCCCTGCGCGCCGTCGCCCTTGAGGATGAAGATATTGAGTGAATTGAAGGTGAGAAAGTTCTGATTAAAGACGCGGTTCGACCCGACCTGCGAGAAGGTGCCGCCCTTGGGCGCGTCCGGCTTGATATAGTCGAAATGCTTGAAGCTCGCTGGATATTTCAGCTCGCCGAAGGACGACATGCCGTGACGCTCGGCCCCCTCGCTGGCGCAGGCCGGAGCGGCGATGCTCGCTGCCAGCGCGCCGGCACCAAGCGCGAGCGTGTCGCGCCGCGTCACATTGCGGATGTCGCTCATGAGCGTGTTCCTATCCTGGCGGCCTTTTCGGCGTCCCACCACCATACGGTCGGGAAGGCTGATGCGCCGTATTTGGGCAGAGGATCCTGCCGGTTGAAACGATCCCAGCGCGCGCTGCGGATCTTGTCCGAGGTGAACTGCGGCACGACGTAATAATTCCACAAGAGCACGCGGTCGAGCGCCTTGGTGGCGGCGACGAGCTCGGCGCGATCCTTGGCAAAGATCACGCGATCGATCAGCGCGTCGACCGCCGGATTTTTGATGCCGACATAGTTGCGCGAGCCCACCGTGTCGGCGGCCTGCGAGCCCCAGTAGTCGCGCTGCTCGTTGCCGGGGGAGAGCGACTCGGGCCAGGACGCGACGATCATGTCGAAATCCCAGCTGCGCAGCCGGTTCTCGTATTGCGGATCATCGACCGTGCGCACATTCACGGCCATGCCGAGCCGTTCGAGCGAGGGCTTGTAGAACAAGATTATACGCTCGACGCTTGGCTCTTCTGTGAGAATCTCGAAGCTGAAGGGCTCTCCGCTCTTGGCATTGACCAGTTTCTGGTTGCGGATCTCGTAACCCGCCTCTTTAAGGAGCCGCATCGCTTCGCGCAGGTTGGCGCGCACTTTCTCGGGCGTTCCACCCACCGGATTGGTGTATTCGGTGGTGAACAATTCCGGCGGCACTTTGTCCTTCACCGTTTCCAGGATTTCCAGTTCCTGACCCTGCGGCAGGCCGGACGAGGCGAGTTCGGTACCTTCGAAATAACTTTTGATGCGCGTGTACTGCCCATAAAAAATTTGCTTGTTCATCTCCTCGAAGTCGTAGGCAAAATTGAACGCGCGGCGCAACCGCGGATCCTTGAATTTATCGCGCCGCGTGTTGAAGGCGAAAGCTTGCATGATGCCGCGGTTGCGCTGCGGAAATTCCTCGAGCAGGACCCGCTTTTCGTTGACCGCCGGGAAGTCGTAGGCGGTCGCCCAGTTCTTGGCGATGTTCTCGGTGCGCCAATCGAGATGGTCGGCTTTGAACGCCTCGAGCCCCACCGTCGCGTCGCGGAAATATTCGAACCGCATCTCGTCGAAATTGTCGCGTCCGGCATTGACGTTGAGATCTTTGGCCCAATAGTCCTTCACCCGCTCGTACACGACGGTGCGGCCAGCGACGAACTCCTTGATGCGGTAGGCGCCGTTGCCGAGCGGCGGTTCGAGCGTGGTCGCGCCGACATCGCGCTTCCTCCCCGAAGCGTCGGTGCCCTGCCACCAATGCTTCGGCAGCACGTTGAGCTGACCCACGATCTGCGGCAGTTCCCGATTGCCCGGTGCGTCGAAGATGAAGGTGACCTCGCGCTCGCCGGTCTGCTCGACTTTGGCGACGTGCCGGTAATAGGCCGCAAGCGACGGATTGTGCGTCTTGAACGCCTGCATGGAGAAGATCACGTCGTCGACGGTCACCGGCTTGCCGTCGTGATGGCGCGCGGCGGCACGCAAGCGGAACGTCGCCGAGCTAAAGTCGCGTGGGTGGCTCACCGCTTCGGCGATGAGCCCGTACTCGGTCGACACTTCATCGAGCGCCGGCGCCAGCAAGGTGTCCGAGATCATGCCGGCTCCCGCGGCGATCGAGCCTTTGAGCCCGGCGACGACCTCGTTGAAGTTGTCGAAGGTGCCGATCGCCATCAGCCGCACGCTTCCGCCCTTGGGCGCGTTCGGGTTGACGTAATCGAAATGCTTGAAGGCAGCCGGATATTTGAGGTCGCCGAACAGCGACAAGCCATGCCGCCATTCGAGACTGCCCTCTCCGTTTCCCGCCTGGGCGCGCGCCGCGGCGCCGAGGAACGGCAGGCGGTCGAAGATCGGACATAAAGCTGCAAGAACGCCGCTGCGAACGAGGGATCGGCGGGTCAGGCGCAAGGCAACCTCCGGGGCGACGCACGCATTGACCGCATTATGTCCCAGTCCGGATGGCTCGGCAGCGACAGCGGCGCGGTGGGACCATCACTTTATACATAGGCGGCCGCCGCGCCGGCCGCCCATTCATTACCAAAACTTAAAGTAAGCGATAAGAGCGTAGCGATCATCCTCCAAATGGAGGATGAGTTCACTGCGGCTTCGCGCCACCTCCAGCCTCCGCCGCCTTGGGAAGCGGCGCCGGGTTGTCCGACAGGGAGTTGAGATAGGTGATGACGTCGGCGCGGTCGCTGCCGCGCGGGATACCCGCGAAGGTCATGTTGGTGCCGGGAATGAAGCCGCGCGGATTGGTGATGAACTGATTGAGATCCTCGATGGTCCAGTTGCCGCCCTTCGCCTTCATGGCGCCGGAATAGTTGAAGCCGGGCTCCGATGCCCTCTGACGGCCGACCACGCCCCACAGATTAGGACCGACCAGGTTGCGCCCCCCCTTGTTGAAGGTGTGGCAGGCCTGGCATTTCTTGGCCGAGTTCTCGCCGCGTTTCATGTCGGCGTTGGCGAGGAGCTGCTCGATCGGCTGTTGCTTTTCCTGCTCGGCGGGTTTGCCCGACGGCGGCTGTTCCGGCACCCCGAGCTCGTAGCCGGGCTTGGCGGGCTTCTCCGGCGCGAAGATGGCGCCAGCGGCGATGTTGATCGCGAGCAGGCACAGGCAGGTGCCCAGAACTGCACCGAGGATTTTGTTGACTTCAAAGGAGTCCATCGCCTCGACGCTCGCAGGCAGCGTGATGGAAGGGGCAGGCAGCCGCGATTTGCGGCGGCGCACAAATAGCCGGTTTGCCTCGGCTCTGGCAACCCGTATAACCGCTCAGCACACGGTCATCCTCACCCTTAGCGTGAGGCGCACTGCTCTTTAAATGCAGTGCGGAGACCCGGGCCGGCCGAGGCGGATCGATGGCCGACGTTCTCATTCTCATACCCGCACGCATGGCCTCGACGCGGCTTCCCGGCAAGCCGCTCCTCGATATCGCCGGTGAACCGATGATCGTCCACGTCATGCGCCGCGCGCAGGCGGCACGCGTGGGCGAGGTGGTGGTGGCGACCGATTCGGAAGTGATCGCGGCCTGCGTTGAGAAAGCGGGCGGGCGCGCGGTGATGACGCGCGCCGACCACGCATCCGGATCGGATCGCATCTTCGAGGCGCTCGAAGTCATCGACCCGCAGCGCTGCAGCAATGTCATCGTCAACATGCAGGCCGACCTGCCCACGCTCACGCCCGCCGACATCGCCGCCGCAATCTCCCCG
>VAZQ01000054.1:0-5880 GCA_005883115.1 Alphaproteobacteria bacterium
GAGTAAAATCAGGACCGATTTTCCCGCGGGCTCTTTGCCGCGCGATCGGTACACGCGGCCATCAACGCATCTCGGCTAAACTCGTCGCCTGGCCGCTACTTGCAGGCACCAATGAAGCCTCGGATCTGCTGATTGACCTGCAAATCAGTTGGCGAAGCCTGTGGTTCAGAATGGACTGCAGCCGCTCTTAAGAAAACTGAACCTCACGCGACGTGCGATCCTTGAATATTAACGTTGATGGCCGAGGGCCAATTCCAAGCGACAGCGCTCTTTGCCTCAGCGAACCTTACGCGATCATCTTGGACAAGCCTTGACACTGGCGTTCGTGCTTTGGAGTGCGTCTTCAGCATTTTGATATCGGACGCAGTGTATGGCTTGCGGAGGAGTTTGCTATTCTTCGTCTTTGTTGCCACTTCGCTCTCGTTTATTTGGTAGAGCGGCTTGATATCATGAGCACTGGGCACTGCGATTGACCCGTCGATCGTTGGTAGGTCAATAGCTTGGCTCGCCGATCGCCGTCGGGACCCACGCCGATTAACAGCCTGCTTTCGCGCTACCGACCCGCAATTGAACACGGTGTACTCTGGCGATGAGTGATCCGCTCATTCAGTATCTTGCACGTCGGGTTACGCTGAAATCGCTGTCGCCGACCCGATCTCATTGCGCAACATGAATTTCTGAATCTTACCTGTCGATGTCTTCGGGAGTGGCCCGAATATCACAGCTTTCGGAGTTGAACCCAGATATGTGCCTGCGGCAGAAGGCGATGATTTCCGTCTCAGTTGCATTGGCGCCTTCTTTCAGTAAGTAGGCCGGCAGAAATGCACCAAAAAAGCCAAACTTCACGACTGTTTTGAATGTTTCTCGATGCGATGGGCTTCCGGTTGCACGTTACGGTGCGCCGGGGCGCTCGCGCAAAATCAGCGCGCTTGAAACCAGTTGCGAATTGCCCAGAGCTTGAACGGTGATCCGCGCGAACATGCCGCCGTGTTCTCGGTGCAACATCTCTCTTGTTCCTTTGACGGAACAGCATTTTGGACTCGCACCCCGACTCGCTCGGTGCAAGTTTGTAAAAGACCGCGGCGGGGTCATTCAGTAAGCATTCAATTTTGAGGAACGCGGCGCGGCCCGTAGAGCGCGAATGCTCTGCGGGACATTTTCTGCAATCAGCCTCTAGAGGTCGGGGTGTCGTGAAGCAAACGAGGCAAAGGGTAAATTGACGATGAGGTCACTGCTCATTCTCATTGCTATCTGCTTTTCGGCAACCGCATTCGCTCAGAGTGCGCCGCCCAAGGTCGGTAACAAACCGCTGGTTCAGGTAAAGCCGAAAGAGCCGATGGGCTGCAAACTCGTTGGAACGGTCCGGGGCACAAAGCTATGGGCTGGTGACTGCGCAGGGTCAGAGCTTAGGCGCTCGACAACCACGACGGAAACGCAAGCCTCGCCTGAGCAAGCGACCGCAGTAATCCCGCTCGGTCAGAAAGAGTGATAGCGGCTCAGACGCCTGCCATTTGGGGAAACGCAGGAATGTACGTTGTCACGCTGGTCACGCAAAAAGGCGGAAGCGGCAAGAGCACGCTCACCGTGGGCCTTGCTGTCGCTGCGATGGAGGACGCAAACCGCGTTGCCGTGCTCGAAGCAGATTCGCAAGGCACGGTATCAAGCTGGCGCCGACGGCGCACCAACCCCTATCCGCGCGTTGATCGGGTTGCCGATCGCGTTGAAATTGAGCGTGCAATACCTCGCCTCAGGGCCGAGGGGGTCGGGCTCGCGATTATCGACACTGCAGCCACGAACAACAACTTGAGCAGCTGCGCCATTTCGGTGGCTGATTTTTGTCTCATCCCGGCCCGTCCGAGTCCGGCAGATATAGAAGCTGCGCTGCCCACGCTTACCACCATTCGCAGGTTCAACCGCCGATTTGCTTTCGTCCTCAACCAAACGCCGCCTCGCGGCTATCGGCTGAGCGAAGCTGCGACGTCACTCAATTCGCTCGGAGTACTCGCGCTGCCCTTCATCGTCCAGCGCAACGACTTCCAGGACGCGCTAGGGGCGGGTTTGGGCGTCACAGAATTTGCGCCCGAAGGAAAGGCCTCAGAGGAAATTCGCGCGTTGTGGGGCTGGGTTTCGAAACAACTCAACAAGGAGGCGGTCGTTCATGGGTAGACCGCGGTCAAGGCAGCCTGCTCATGCGCGCCCCGTTCGTCGCTCGCTCGTGGAGCTCACGGCCGCTGCAGTGAGCAGTGCCGCACGTGATGGAGAGCGCGTGACGTCGCCCGCTCCGATCGCGACTTTCTTCGAGGACGTGAAAGCAGGTGAAACCGCAACTGAGAGCGCTGACCACCTCACCACGAACATCACGGTTGCTCCTCCGGCCACGGGGCATGCGGAGGCCTCTGCCGTAATCCAATTGCCTCATCCGGCCGACGCGCTCACGTGGAGCGCTCGCGCGATCTCGAATTCCGCCGATGGCACCACCGAAATGGCTGTGGAGGCCGTTGAAGATCATCGGGCCCCTGTCCTGCAAAACCTGAAAGTCTGTGTGAGTGCCTCACCGGGTGATGTGAAGGACATTGCCAGCCGAGAGTTGCCGACCGGTCCAGCGCTGGAACCGGCGACTCTGGAAGCGAACAGCAGCCATGGTGCTGTAAGCTCGGAGAAGACGATCCTGGCGGCCACCATTGCTGCGACCGTTGCTGACTATCAGGCCAAGGCGTTTGGACTCACGGAGGCGAACATGAGCGCCGCACTGGAATACGCGCAGCAGCTGGTCAATCTGAGGTCGGCCTCCGATTTCATCAAATTGTCGAGCACGCATGCGCGAATACAGATCGAGCTGATGATCAAGCAGTCCAGCGAATTGCGGTCGCTTGCAATGAACTTGACGCCGTCCTACGACACCCACACCGCTGCTGATCCCCAGGTGTTAACAAAATCCACCGACCGCCCGTAGAGCGCGTTGGTTTCGAACGTGATGACGATTCGAAGAAATCATCACGCTCTGTTTGGTCCGACCACGGCGACTTTCGGTCTACTTCGGTGAACGGACATTCTCAGGAGGGCATGCCTCAAAAGTGCCAGAACCGGACGTCACGCAATCCTTTGGCGCCGGCTCATGGACCCGCTCAATTAGTTGCTTAGTTGCCGGTGCCGGTCAAATTGGTCTGGTCGCGCAACGCTGCTTGCTGCCGAAATCGGGCGCGTACAGTTGTTCTCATCATGCCATGCGCTTCTTGGTAGCGAACATCCGTACTGACGCACCACCTTGGCAAATAATTGAAAGCCGACGCGGGCGAATTGCTGCGACCAAGACGTGCTATCCCGGAAACATTGGGATAACGTTTCTTCGCCGTGGTCAAAAATCCGGCCAACCGCCAACCAGATGTCGGTGGAGCCAATGCAGCAGATTGCGGACTGGCTCAACGCACTTGGCCTGGGGCAATACGCGCAGCGCTTTGCCGAGAACGACATTGATCCAAGCGTTCTGCGCGATCTGACCGACCATGACCTCGAAAAAATCGGTGTCTCGCTCGGCCATCGCAGGAAGATATTGCGCGCGATTGCGGAGCTCGATGAGGCCGGACCGAGACCAGCGCCTGCTCCTCGGACCGCGGCCGCGAGACGTCATCTCACGGTCATGTTCGCTGATCTTGTTGGCTCGACAGCGCTCTCGACAAGGCTCGACCCTGAGGACTTGCAGGAAATCATGGGCGCGTACCATCGCTGCTGCGCCGAGCAGATCGAGAAATTTGGCGGGTTCGTTGCCAGATACATGGGTGACGGCGTGCTCGCTTATTTCGGCTATCCGCGGGCGGATGAGGACGATGCCGAGCGCGCGGTATGCGCCGGGCTGGCTTTGGTCGCGGCCGTGGCAGGACTCGATGTCGGTCCGGGGGCAAGATTGCGAGTGCGAGTTGGCATTGCCACCGGGTTGGTGATCGTCGGCGATCTCATCGGGGAGGGCGCACCGCAGCAGCATGAGGTGGTCGGTCAGGCCCCCAATCTGGCCTCGCGGCTTCAGGCGCTGGCCGAACCGGACACGGTGGTCATCGACGGTGGCACCCGCCGCCTCGTCGGGGGGCTCTTCGAGTATCTCGCTCTCGGGAGCGTGTCCATCAGAGGCTTCAGCGACCCGGTGCCGGTCTGGCGAGTGATAGCCACGAGCGCGGTCGATAGCCGCTTCGAAGCCTTGCGCGTAGCCGGAACGCCACTGCTTGGCCGCGATGAGGAGATCGAGCTGCTGATGTGCCGCTGGCAGCAGATAAAACGCGGCGATGGCTCGGTCGTGCTGATATCGGGTGAGCCCGGCATCGGCAAATCGCGCCTCGCCGAGACCGCGGTGGAGCGGCTGAGCGATGATCCGCACATCCGCTTGCGCCGTTTCTGCTCGCCGCACCACCAGGACAGCGCGCTTTTCCCGACCATCTCACAGCTCGAGCGGGCAGCGGGATTCCGGCGTGACGATACAGACCAGCAGCGGTTGGACAAGCTCGAGGCGTTGCTGGCGGAGGCAAACGCTGACCTCAGCGAGGTCGTCCCTCTGATCGCGGACCTGCTGTCCGTGCCGATCGGCAATCATTATCCACCGCTCAACCTCACCCCACAGAAGCGCAAGGAGAAGACGCTTGGGGTCCTCCTGGCCCAGCTCGAGGGACTGGCGGCGCGCCGGCCCGTGCTGATGGTTTTTGAGGATGTGCACTGGATCGACCCCACCTCGCTCGACCTGTTGGACCGCATCGTCGACCGGGTGGCCACCCTCCGGGTCCTGCTGATCATCACTTTCCGGCCAGAGTTCATGCCGGCCTGGATCGGGCGCTCGCACGTGACATTGATCAGCCTCAATCGTCTGCCGCGTCGACAACGCGCCGAGATGATCATGCGGGTGACCGGCGGCAAAGCGTTGCCCCAGGAGATCGCCGAACAGATCATCGATCGGACCGATGGCGTACCGCTATTCATCGAGGAATTGACCAAGACGGTGATCGAGAGCGGCATGCTGACCGACGCTGGCGACCGCTTTGATGTGTGGGGGCCCGTGCCTCGGCTTGCCATCCCTACCTCGCTCCAGGCCTCGCTCCTGGCACGGCTCGATCGCTTGGCGCCCGTGCGCGAGATGGCGCAGATCGGAGCGGCCCTCGGGCGGTCGTTCTCACATGAGCTGATCAGCGCCGTCGCGGCCATCCCGCAGCAAGAGGTGGACGGGGCCTTGGCGCGGCTCGTAGGCGCCGAATTGGTCTTCCAGCGGGGCACCCCGCCCGATGCAGAGTACACCTTCAAGCACGCGCTGGTGCAGGACGCAGCCTATAGCACCATGCTGCGCGGTCGACGCCAGCAGATCCATGCCCGCGTTGCGACAACGCTGGAGAGCCAGTTCCCTGAAATCGTAGCCGCTCAGCCGCAACTCATGGCCCACCACTGTGCCGAGGCCGGTTTCAACGGGAAGGCGGTCGGCTACTGGCTCAAGTCCGGCCAGCAGGCGCTCGCGCGGTCGGCGATGACGGAAGCGGTGGCGCAGTTGCAGAGGGGTCTGGAATTGCTGGCGAACATGCCTGAGGAGTCCCGGCTCGTGCAGCACGAACTCGACCTGCAAATTGCCCTGGGGCGGGCGCTGATGGCAGCTAGGGGGTATTCGGCGCCGGCGGTGGGCGATACCCTCGTCAGGGCGCGAGCGCTCGCTGAGCGGTTCGATCGGCCAGATCGTCTCGTTCCGCTGCTCTATTCCCAATGGGGTTTCCATATGGTTCGGTCCGAGCACGAGCTGGCGGTGTCCCTTGCCGAGCAGATGGAGAAATTTGGCGAGACTAGGAAAGATCAGGTCGCTCTGCTGCTGGGTCACTATATCCACGGCGCCAGTTGCTACTTTCGCGGGGAGTTTGTGAC
>VAZQ01000054.1:5940-7215 GCA_005883115.1 Alphaproteobacteria bacterium
TAGCGGTGGCCGATCCGTATGCGGCGAGCCTGGGTCACTTGGCGTTGACATTGGCGCTTCTGGGCCACATCGATCACGGACGCGCGCGCGTGGGCGAGGCGTTGTCGGAAGCCCGCGGGCTCGACCGTCCGTTTACGGTGGCCTTTGTGTTGAGCAAGGTGTGTGCGGTGGAGGCGGCCGCCGGCTTGCCGCATGACGCACGGCGGCACGCGGAGGAGCTGGTGGCTCTCTCGAACGAGCACGGTTTTCCGCTCTGGTTGGGCCTCGGACTTCTCCAGCATGGTCGCTCATTGACAGCACTTGGACAGGCGCAGGATGGCCTCGCGATGCTCGCGAGAGGGCTCTCGGTGCTTCGTGCTGCCGGAGCCGTCGTGCACACGCCGCGCGCGCTCTGCTTTCTCGCCGAGGCTCACACCAAGGTCGGGCATCTGCAGGAGGGGCAGAATTGCCTCGTCGAGGCTGCGCAGCTCATCGAGACGACCCACGAGCGGTCCAGTGAGGTCGAGCTGCATCGACTTCGAGGCGATATGATGAATGCGCGAGGCGACCAAGCCGCTGCGGAGCAGAATTATCATCGAGCGCTCGCTGTGGCGGAGCGCCAGAGCGCGAAGACGTTGGGGCTGCGTGCTGCGACAGGCCTCGCCCGCCTGTGGCGTAACCAAGGCAAGTGCACGGAAGCTCGCGACCTCCTCGCGCTGGGCTATGGCTGCTTCACCGAAGGCTTCACCACGCCGGTCCTGCTGGACGCCAAGGCGCTGCTCGAAGAGCTGGCCTGATGCAGTTCACCTCTTGCGTGGCGGGATAGCTGCTCGTCGCCGTCGGGGCGCAGGGTGTGAGGATGGGATGCGATTGCCACGGCCTGCGCCCAATGCCGTCGGAATGTCCGCATTGGGTGAAAAGCGTCGGTATCGACGCGTCGCTCGCGGGTCATCGCTAAGGCGGAGTGGACGAAAGGCGCCGGATTCACTGGCGCCTTGGCGGTCTTCAGATGGAAAAACAGCTCTACCTTGGTGGAAAACTCGCGTGCATGGGCGGCGAGATCGCGAGGCGCTGTGAAAAACCCTCTTGGCGTTCTATGACTCTGCCGATTTGTTGACAACACGCACACACGGCCATGCCCGACGACGACAACGCCCCGATCTCGGCAAGTGACGCGAAACGCCTGTTCGCCGACTGGAAGGCCGCGCCTGCGCTCGTGCTTGCGGTCTCCGGCGGCCCTGACTCGCTCGCGCTGATGTGGCTTATGGCGCGCTGGCGGCGCAGCCTGGCGCGCGG
>VAZQ01000055.1 GCA_005883115.1 Alphaproteobacteria bacterium
ATCAAGGCGGCGATCCAGGAATACATCCTGCGCTCGTGGTCGCTGGTGAAGATGGGCACCACCGCCAATCAGAAGAAGCTGTTTTTCAACCTGCGCAAGGCCAAGAGCAAGATTTCTGCGCTCGAAGAGGGCGACTTGCGCCCCGACCAGGTCAAGCTCATCGCCAAACGGCTCGGCGTGACCGAGCAGGACGTCATCGATATGAACCGCCGGCTCGGCGGCGATGTGTCGCTCAACGCCCCGATCCGCGAGGACGGCGATTCCGGCGAATGGCAGGATTGGCTGGTCGACGAGGTCTCCGATCAGGAGGACCGGCTGGTCGCCGACCAGGAATCGGACAACCGCAAGAAGGCGCTCGGCGAAGCGCTCACGGTACTCAACGACCGCGAGCGGCGCATCTTCGAGGCGCGCCGGCTCGCCGACGATCCGATCACGCTCGAGGATCTGGCCGCCGAGTTCGGCGTCTCGCGCGAGCGCGTGCGGCAGATCGAGGTGCGCGCCTTCGAGAAGGTGCAGCGGGCGGTGAAGACCCGCATCGCCGCGATCGAGACCCGCCCGAGCGCGCCCGCGCTCCACGCGCATTGATATCGCGCCCTCGCCCCGCGAAGCGGGGAGAGGGCCCAAGACTCCAGCAACAATCTCGTGCGGGTGAGGGGCGCCACGAGCTGCCGCTCACGCATTTAGCCGCCCCTCACCCCAACCCTCTCCCCGTTCGCCATAGCGCGTCCTTAAGGGGTTTCCGCCCGTCTTCGACGGGCTATGGACGGGCGTAAACGCGCTATGGCTCACGGGGCGAGGGAGCAGACCGCGTTTGGGGAGGGTGCAGACCGAGTTCGCGGTGCGCTGATTACACTTCAGGCGAAGCTGGAGTTACTGCTTCCAGGCCTTGAAGGCGTCGGCGAAGACGCGCTCGCCGGGCGTGCCTTTTTCCAAAGCGAGGATGGCGCGGCGGTTGTTGTTGTACACGACCGGGATGTCGAACCAGCTGCGCTCCTTGAGCATTTGCAGATTGCGATCCTTGTCGGCGTCGACGTTGGAGAGGCCGATGAGATAGAAGCCGGGCGTCACCTTCACCGCGAGGCCGGCGAGCGGCACGCCGCGCGTCTGCTCGGCTTGCTTCATCAGGATGCCGGGAACGTTGGAGATGCCGCCCGAGGGGAAATCGGCCGGCACCTTGAACATGATCTCCACCGTGTGGGTGGCGGGCAGCCCCTTGTCGGTGTTGCGGCGGAGCGACCAGGTCATCGCCAGCTTGCGCTCGGGCACCTCGACGTCGGCGCGGATGGCAAGCTCGGCCGGCTGTCCCGGACCGGGCGTCACGGTCTCGGTGCGCCAGATCGCCGAACCGACGAAGCGCTTGCCGTTGGGATCGGCGGGATCCTCTTCGTAGAGCACGACCTTCTGCGCCGCCGACACGCCCGCTTGCGTGGACGGCGCGGGCGTCGCCGGCGTCTGCGGGCTGCCCGGCTCGATGCGGTCGGTGATTTTTGGGCGCGCCGCGGCGGGCGGCTGCCCCTCGCGCGCGACCTCGGTCGTCGCCGGCGCGCGGAAGGAGCGGTAGAGCGCGACCATGTTCGGCCACTGCCAAACCCCGATGCCGGCGAGCACGACAACGGCCAGCGCCGCGGCCAGCGGCTTGATCAGCCTGCCATAGGAGCGGCGCGGCGCGACCTCCTCATCCGACTCGTCGTATTCGTACGCGTACTCCTCGTCGACCGCTTCGCCTGGCGCATGCCGGCCGTGGAGCGGCGGACGCGAATCGTCGACCGCGAACGGCGACTCCAGCATCGGTTCGGAGAATTGCTCGCCTCGAGCCTCCTCCTCGTGCGGCTCGAACCCCCGCTGCTGTTCTGGCTCGGGCAGCGCGAAGCGCCGCGGTGCAGACTCCGCGCGCTCTGCGCGCTGGGGTGCGCGCTCAAAACGGGGCGGCGGCGGGAACACGTCCTCGTCCGCCTGCTCCGAGGTCTCTGCCCGCACGGGTGCGGCCGGCGCACTGGCCGGCTCACTTGCTTTGGCGCGATCCTTGCGTATCCAGTCGAACAGCGAGCGGCGCTCTCCCGCCTCGCGGCGCGCGGCGTCGCCCATGGGCATCGGCTGCGGCTGCGCCGGGAAGGGCCGGTCGAAGATCGAATCAGAATCCTCCGCATCGGGCATGCTGGGCGGCGGTGGCGCCCGGCGCGGCGCCTCAGGCTCATACGCAGGCGTTGCGGACTCATACGCAGGCGCTGCGGGCGCATAGGCAGGCGCTGCGGGCTCGCGCGCAAGCGCTGCGGGCGGATGGATGTAGCGCTCCCTCTCCTGCGCCGGCGCAGGTTCGGCCGGGCGGGTCTCGGCGGGACGTGCTTTGGGCGGCGCCTCCCATTGCTTGGATTGGCGCAGCCTGGCCGCCGACATCTGGCGCGTGGCCTCCACGAACTGCCGGGCCGATTCCGCCTCCACCTTGCGGACCGATTCCTCGAGCGCGAGGCGCTCGCGCGTAATGTCGGATTCATCGAGCGGCGGCGTCACCCCGCGCAGCTGCGCGAGCAAGGCCGCGCGCGCGCGGTCGTAGATGACGCGGCGGTTCTCGCCGTTGTTCTTTTCAAGCGCGCCGACCGCGCGGGAGATGAGGGGATAATAGTCGGCCATGGGAGTACTCGCCTTGTGCTCGGCTTCTAAGCCTCGAACGGGTTTTGCATCAGGATCGTGTCCTCGCGCTCGGGACTGGTCGACAAGAGCGCGACCGGGCAACCGACCAGTTCCTCGATGCGGCGCACGTATTTGATCGCCTGCGCCGGCAACTGCGCCCAGGACCGCGCGCGGGCGGTCTCGGCCTGCCAGCCCTCGACGGTCTCGTAGATTGGCTCGACCTTGGCCTGGGCATGCTCGCTCGCCGGAAGGTAGTCGATCTCCCGACCATCGAGGCGGTATCCCACACAAACCTTAAGGTCTCTCAAACCATCCAGGATGTCGAGCTTGGTCAGCGCCAAGCCGTTGATCCCGCCGGTGCGCACCGTCTGGCGCACGAGCACGGCATCGAACCAGCCGCAGCGCCGCGGCCGTCCGGTGACGGTGCCGAATTCGCGTCCGCGCTCCCCGATCAGGCGGCCGATCTCGTTCTTCTGCTCGGTCGGGAACGGGCCTTCGCCCACGCGCGTGGTGTAGGCCTTGCAGATGCCGAGCACGTAGCCGATCGCCGCCGGCCCGAGCCCCGAGCCGGTCGCCGCTTGGGCGGCCACCGTGTTGGAGGAGGTCACGAACGGGTAGGTGCCGTGATCGATATCGAGCAGCGCGCCCTGCGCGCCTTCGAACAGGATGCGCTTGCCCTCGCGGCGCTTCTGATCGAGCAGCGACCACACCGAATCGACGTAAGGCAAGACGCGCGGCGCGACGCTCTCGAGCTGCTCGCGCACGGCGCCGACGCCGATCTCTTTGAGCCCGAGGCCGCGCCGCAAGGCGTTGTGGTGGGCCAAGAGGCGCTCGATCTTGCGCCCGAGCGCCGGCGGATCGGCGAGATCCATGACGCGGATCGCGCGCCGGCCGACCTTGTCCTCATAGGCCGGGCCGATCCCGCGCCGCGTCGTGCCCACGCGCGTGAGCGTGCCTTCGGATTCGCGGATCGCGTCGAGCTCCTGATGCAGCGGCAGGATCAGCGTCGCATTCTCGGCGATGCGCAGCGTGTCGGGCGTGACGTGGACGCCCTGGCCCTCGAGGCGGTCGATCTCCTCAACGAGCGCGCGCGGATCGATCACGACACCGTTGCCGATCACAGACAGCTTCCCCGGCCGCACGACGCCCGACGGCAGCAGCGACAGCTTGTAGGTGGTTCCGTCGATGACCAGCGTATGACCCGCATTATGTCCCCCCTGAAACCGGACCACGATGTCGGCTTGCTCGGACAGCCAGTCGACGATTTTGCCTTTCCCCTCGTCCCCCCACTGGGACCCAACCACGACCACATTGGCCATGAGGCGGCTTTCCTCCGCGTCGGCGCCGTCCGGAATTATCTCGCGGCGACAATGGTTTGCCCGGCACTTTCCCCCTCACAGGATAGGGCACCCTGCCAGGCACGCCGGCGCGGCCGCGACGGTGCGTCCCGTCCGCAGCCCAACCGCCTGATTTTTCGGGTCTTATTTCACCCCTTGCCGTCGCCGCGCTCAGCACAGCGGAAGATTTGGCTCTCTCCAAGGCAATCTCGCGGCAACTTCGCGGTGCGGCGGCGATTCTGGTGCGCGCCCTCTCCGGCTTGCGGGGCAGGGTTGGGGAGGCGCGGGCTATCACATATGCCCGTCGCCAAACTCGGCAGTCATTGCACGGCCCCTGGATCCCGGATCTTCGCTCCCCCGGATTCAATCCGGGGTCGCTCGTCCGGGACACGCAATTCTCGTGTCCCGGGCGAGTGCAGCGAGCGCTCTTGCGCGAGCGAAACGAGACCCGAGACCCAGCATGAGAATCGCGAAGCACAATGCCCAAGCCCGCGCGCGC
This sequence comes from Alphaproteobacteria bacterium, assembly GCA_005883115.1. Lineage (GTDB taxonomy): Bacteria > Pseudomonadota > Alphaproteobacteria > Rhizobiales > Xanthobacteraceae > VAZQ01. The sequence goes on from VAZQ01000055.1 coordinate 4,465, forward strand.
AAACAAACGACGGTCCTGTGTGAACCACCTCACATCAGCGCACGCCGATGTCTTGCATCCTTGGGCACCCGCGAGGCTGGAGGGAGTCATGGAGAGCAGGACCGAAGTCGCCCGCTACACCGAGACGATGATCCGCGAGCTCTGCCGCTTGTGCCGGAAGGTCGAACTGGACGACCTCGCCTTTCTCCTGGAGGTCGCGGCCGCCGAGGCGGCGAAAGCGACGGGCAGGAACGGCTCGAGCCGCGATGGCATGCATCGACTGCACGCGCACAGCGGGTAGCGCTTCCCTCACATCTCTTGAATGACGTACAGCAAGCTCGGTGTCCCCGCCATAAGCGCGTTCACGCGCGTCTTCGACGCGCTATGGCGCGCACGATTTTGCCCACGCGCAGATGCGGAGCACGGCGCGCCTTAGCCCACCCTCTACGCAGCTGGTCATTCCAGGGCGCCGCGAAGCGGCGAGCCCGGAATCCATAATCAAAGGCGGTGGTTATAGATTCCGGGCTCCCTCGCTGACGCTCGGGCCCCGGAATGACGGCTCTACGCCGCTGGATACGGTTCAAAATTTCAGCGGGCGGGCTTGCTGCACTTGTGGCAGCGCGCGCACGGCAGCGAGCACTTGCGGCGGCAAGTCGCCGTCGATCTCGATCAGCGCCACCGCGTTGCCGCCGGGCGCGTCGCGGCCGACGTGGAACGTGGCG
>VAZQ01000056.1:0-5275 GCA_005883115.1 Alphaproteobacteria bacterium
TGGACGGGCGTCTCGCCGTTGGCGATGAGCTGCTGGCTGTTCGCATCGTTGGTGTAGAAGGCTTTGAAATTCGGCTTCAGCTCTTTGAGCTTGGCTTGCCCTTTTTCCCACGTGGAAGCGTCCCCGCCCGACAAGATCGCGGACACGACGATGAGATGACTGGGGTCGAAATCGGGCGCGGCGAGCTTGCCTTTGAGTTCAGGTTTCCACAGATCCGCCCAGTTCTCGAAAGCCACGCCTTTGAGCAGGTCGGGCCGATAGCCGATGGTATAGACATAGGCCCATGTGCCGATGTGATACGGGCTGATCTTGGCCTGCTCCACGAGCTTGCTGGCGTTCGGCACTTTTTTGAGATCGAGCGTCTCATAAAGACCGTCGTTGGCATAAAGCCACCCGACATGCGAGGTGGTAAAGGTGATATCGCTCTCGGGATTGCCCTTGGCGAGCTTCTCCTTGTTGAGCCGGTCGATCGTGCCGCCCGTGATGTATTCGACCGGCACGCCGGTGGCGGCGGTAAATTTCTTGCCGATGAGGTTATCCACCATGTCGCGCCAGCTGCCGCCCCACACGCTGACGACGAGCTTGTCCTGAGCGATAGCCCGAACCGGCGCCAAGAGCAGAGCCAACGCGCCGATCACCATGCAAATCCGTTTCATGCGCTCAACCTTTCTGATTTGCTCGACGATCCGTTTGAAGCCATACGGATTTGCAAAACAATCGAGCAACAGCCCTCGATACCGGCTCGCGATTATTCGTTGAGACGGCACGCGTTGTCCAGCGTCGCAACGGGCTTCATCCTCCGGCTAGATCGAGGCTTGGTGCAGGCTCGAGGTTGAGGCTACATTGCCCCGGGATCGGAGTGCGTTGCGATGGAAACGCGCCTGGAGCGTCAGAAGCGGCCGAAAGTAAAGGCAGCCGGCAATGTCGCAGCCGCCTATCTCGCCTTATTGGCGGACCGCGGCGTCGACTATTTGTTCGGCAATGCCGGGACCGATTTTGCACCGCTCATAGAAGCTTATGCGCAGGCGGCCCGAACCGGCATCACAGTTCCGCGGCCGATCCTCGCGACCCACGAAAATCTCGCCGTCGCAATGGCACACGGCTACGGCATGGTGTCTCGGCGTATACCGGCCGTGATGGCGCATGTCAGCGTCGGCACGGCCAATATGATCTGCGCGGCGTTGAACGCGGCGCGCGAGAATGTCGCGATTCTGCTCACCGCCGGCAGGTCTCCGATCACCGAGACGGGATTGCCGGGGTCGCGCGACGGCTACATCCATTGGGCGCAGGAAATGTACGATCAGGCGGGCATGATCCGCGAAATCGTCAAATGGGATTACGAACTGAGAAACGCCGAGCAACTGACGACCGTAGTGGAGCGCGCGCTAGCAATTGCGGCCACCGAACCGCGCGGTCCCGTGTATCTGTCGTTGCCCCGCGAAGTCATCGCGGCGCCGGCGTGCGAGCCGGAGCAGCCATCCTCCTCGCGAATTGCTGCGGCGAGCCCAGCGGCTCCCGATGCAAGCGCGATCGCCGACGCCGCGCGCATGCTGGCGCAGGCGACATATCCGCTGATCGTGACAGCGAACGCCGGAAGGGATCCGACGGCTTTCGCGGCGTTGGCGCAATTCACCGAGCGCTTTGCAATACCGCTGGTCCAACATCGGCCGCGCTACCTCTCTCTGCCTTCATCCCACCCGATGAACCTCGGATTCGACCCGCTCGGCTTTGTCACAAAGGCGGACGCAATTCTGGTGCTCGAGAGCGATGTGCCCTGGATTTCCAGCCGCGGCGGGCCGGGCCATGATTGCAAGATCATCCACTGCGGATTGGATCCTTTATTCACGCGCTACCCGATCCGCGGCTTCCCCTGCGATCTTGCAATTACCGGCAGCACCGTCGCGATCATCTCCGCGTTGCGGGCGGCTCTCGAGGACAGCGTCGATGCTGACACGATTGCGCGCCGGCGGCACGTCATCAGCCAAGAACGCGAGGTGCTGAGGGCAACTCAGAAAACCGCGCTTGATGCCGCCGCGCGCAAGATGCCGCTCGACCCTGCGTGGGTAAGCCACTGCATTGACCGCGCCAAGGATGCGCGCAGCATCGTGATCAACGAATACACGCTGTTCCCTGAATATTGCTCGTTCGAAGCTCCGGATCTGTATTTTGGCTCGAGTTCCGCGTCCGGTCTCGGTTGGGGCGCCGGCGCCGCGCTGGGCGCCAAGCTCGCGCGGCCGGAAGCTCAAGTCTTGGCCGTCCTCGGGGACGGGGCCTACATGTTCTCCAATCCCGCTGCCGTCCATCACGCATCCGCCTTGCACGACCTACCGGTTCTTTTCGTCGTCATGAACAACGCGATGTGGGGCGCGGTCCAGCGCAGCACGCTTGCCATGTATCCGGATGGATTTGCGGCGAAGAGCAATGAACCATGCTTCGTCGGGCTTGGAAAATTACCCGCGTTCGAGAAGATCTGTGAAGCGGCGGGCGGCTATGGCGAACGCGTCGAAGATCCGGGCTCGCTTCCCGAAGCATTGCAACGCGCGGCCTCGATCGTGGCGAATGAGCGCCGGCAGGCGCTGCTAAACGTGATCTGCGGACCCGGCGGGACGGCGTAACCCGCTCGGGGGGACGGGCACTCGCCGGTGCAAATGTGCCGGCTAGTATAGCCCGCCAGTGCCGGTGCGGATGGCCCGATCGGCTTCGGGCGAAACAGCAAGCGGGCGCCCGTCGGCATCGCTCACGCCGATCACCGCGTAGTTGTCGGGCGGCGCGGTGCCCGGCTTGAAGGCTTCGAGAATTACGCGCTGGTCGCCGGGACCTGCGCGCATGCCGCTCTTGGGATCGACGCGGATGAGCTTGATCCCGGGCGGCACGCGGAACGGTACGGCTGGTTTGTCGGCGAGCGCGACTTTCATGAAATCACGCACGATTGGGGCCGCCAGCACGCCGCCGGTGGCGCCACGGCCGAGGTGGCGCGGCTTGTCGTAGCCGAGATAGACGCCGACCACGAGATCGGGCGAGAAGCCGATGAACCAGGCATCCTTCTCGTCGTTGGTGGTGCCGGTCTTGCCGGCGATCGGTTTGCCGACCTCCTTGACGACAGTTGCCGTGCCGCGCTGCACGACGCCTTCCATCATCGAGGTGATCTGGTAACTCGTCATCGGATCGAGCACGCGCTCGCGCTTGTCGATCAATGTCGGCTCGTTCTGGTTCTCCCACTTTTCGGCCTCGCAGCTGCGGCATTCGCGCGAGTCGTGCTTGTAGATGGTATGGCCGTAGCGGTCCTGGATGCGGTCGATCAGAGTCGGCTGGATCTTCCTGCCGCCGTTGTCGAACATGGCGTAAGCGCCGACCATGCGAAGCAGGGTGGTCTCGCCGGCGCCGAGCGCAAATGAGAGGTATGGCGGCAAACTGTCGTAGACGCCGAAGCGCCGCGCGTATTCGCCGATCAGCGGCATGCCGACGTCCTGGGCGAGGCGCACTGTCATGACATTGCGCGACTGCTCTATGCCGAACCGCAGCGTCGACGGGCCGTAGTATTTCTTGGTGTAGTTCTCCGGCGCCCAGATGCCGGTGCCGGTGTCGATCTCGATCGGCGCATCGAGGACGACGGTCGAAGGCGTGTAGCCATTGTCGAGGGCGGCGGCGTAGACGAACGGCTTGAACGAGGAGCCCGGTTGGCGCAGCGCCTGCGTGGCTCGATTGAACTGGCTCTGGTCGTAGGAGAAGCCGCCGGCCATCGCCAGAACCCGACCGGTCTGCGGATCCATCGCGACGATGGCGCCCGAGACTTCCGGCACCTGACGCAGGCGAAACTGCCCCTCCTTGCCGGCAAGCGGCTCGACATAGACGACATCGCCCGCCGCGAGCACCTGCGATACCTTGGTCGGCGCTTTGCCGCGCGTCGGCCCGCTCGTCGGCTTGGCCCACTTTGCGCCCTCCAGCGCAATCGTACCCGTCTCGCGCTGCTTCGAGAGCACGCCGCCCGGCTCGCGGCCGGGCTGCAAGCCGATGCGGGCGGATGCATCGTCGGCCTCCAACACAATCGCCAGCCGCCACCCAATGTCAGAGAGCGCCTTGACGTCGGCGAGCTTGATCCCCCAATCACCCGCCGGATCGAGTTTCTGGATGGCGCCGCGATAGCCCTGCTGCTCATCGAAATTCACGAACCCGTCGACCAGCACCTTGCGCGCCAGCACCTGCATCTTGGGATCGAGCGTGGTGCGCACCGACAGGCCGCCCTCGTAGAGCTTCTTTTCGGTGAAATTGTCGTAGATGTAGCGGCGGACCTCCTCGGCAAAATACTCCGCCGCGAAGATGTGTGCGCCGGTCGGCCGCAGCGTGATTTTCAGCGGCTCCTTCTTGGCCTTGTCTGCTTCTTGCGCGGAGATGTAGTGATCCTCGGCCATGCGATCGATAACGTAATTGCGCCGCTCCAGCGCACGCTCGCGCTGACGGAACGGATGATAATTGTTGGGAGCCTTGGGCAGCGCGGCAAGGTAGGCCGCTTCCGCCACCGATAACTCGTGTACCGATTTATCGAAATAGAGGAGTGAGGCGGCAGCCACCCCATAGGCGCCCATGCCAAGATAAATCTCGTTGAGATAGAGCTCGAGTATTCTCTCCTTGGAGAAGGCGCGCTCTATCTTCATCGCCAGCAGCGCCTCCTTGATCTTGCGCGAGNNNGAGAAGGAAACCTCATTTGTGAGCAGAAAATTCTTGGCGACCTGCTGGGTGATGGTGGAGGCGCCCTGCGGCCGACGGCCGCTGCCGTATTGCTGGATATACAGCACCGCAGCGCGGGCGATGCCGGAGAAATCGATGCCGCCATGTTCGTAGAAATTCTTGTCCTCAGCGGCCACAAAGGCGTTGATGACGAGTTTCGGCACCGCTTGGACGGGAATATAAAGTCGCCGCTCGCGTGCATATTCGGCAAGCAAGGAGCCGTCGGCAGCGTGCACGCGCGTCATGACCGCAGGCTCATAGTCCTGCAGCTGGGAATAGTCCGGAAGCGATTGAGAGTAGTGCCACAGCAAGCCGGCGGCTGCGGCGATGGCGACGATGAATATGGTTGTTCCTGCCGCGAACAACAAACCGAGAAAGCGAAGCAACAATCTCATGCCCGAAGCCCCCCTGCCTCGAACCGCCCCGGTCGCAATATCTGACGATCAGCCCTCGCCCGCCTGCTGCGATCGTCTCGCGCGAGATCTGCCCGCACCAGGTCCCCGACTCCTTCCGCGCTCGGCCGGGCACACTAAGTCGCCCTGTTTTATGT
>VAZQ01000056.1:5296-6236 GCA_005883115.1 Alphaproteobacteria bacterium
TTCTGGCCGCTTCTCTGCCCGTTTCCCGCCAAACGCGGAGTCAGGAAGGCGTCCACCGCCTGGACGATCGCGCCGGCAGTGTGGTCGCGCCATTCGGCCGAGATCAGCGATTTCAAGTCGGCTTTGTTGGAGACATAACCGAGCTCGACCAGCACCGACGGGACATCCGGGGCCTTGAGCACGACAAAGCTCGCCGACTTGAGCGGATGTTGGTGCAGCCGGGCGGCATTTCTGAGCGTGCCCACGACGGTTTGGGCAAATTGCATTGAAAAGGTCTTGGTTTCGCGCCGCGCGAGATCGACGAGAATGTCGGCGACGTCCTTCTCCTCAGTCGAGAGGTCCAAGCCGGCAATCACGTCGGCTCGGTTCTCGGCTTCCGCGAGACGCGCGGCGCGGGCGTCGGAGGCCCTTTCCGAGAGCGTGTAAACCGTCGCCCCCTGGGCATCGCCTTCTCTGCGCCGGAGCGCATCGGCGTGGATCGAGATGAACAGCGCGGCCTGGCGCGCACGGGCGAACTGCACGCGCTCGCCGAGCGGCACGAAGGTATCATCGGTGCGGGTCATCACCACGCGATATTTGCCCGTTTTTTCGATCTTGTCGCGCAGCAGCAGAGAAAACTCCAAGACGATGGTCTTCTCCATCTCTCCGCTCGCTGCTCGAGTCCCATTGTCGATACCACCGTGACCGGGATCGATGACGATCAGTGGCCGGGAATCTCCATTGGGCCTAATCTCGACCGGCATGTCCGGCTTGTTCCTCTGCGGCGCCCCGCTGTCGAGCGCGAGATTGCGCAGGAAGGAGTCGCGGTCCGTCGCCGTGAGATGAAGCACAAGACGTGCTGGCTGATCGTTTATGGGATCGAGCACGAAAGCCATGTCCACCTGAGCCGGCCGGGCGAGATCGATGACCATGCGCGAGCCGCCCTGCATCACAAGCCCGA
>VAZQ01000057.1:0-5090 GCA_005883115.1 Alphaproteobacteria bacterium
CATAGCCAGCCATTCCAATCGCCAAACCGACGCCGGCAAGGATACACCACAGTGCGATGGCCTTTAGCATGCGGTCGGCGAAGCGGCGGCGCGAGATGAGCGGTTGGCGCCGACGTTCGAAACTGCTGATTCCAGGGATTTGCATAGTCAACAGCCCTCCGTCGAACGCTTCGCCTCCGGTTCAACCATGGCTGCGCTTTTATGAGGACAAGCGTCAATTGCCGACCACGCCGGCGGCGTTGATCAGCGGCACCCATTTGTCGATTTCGCTGCGCACGAGCTTGCCTAGCGCCTGCGGCGTGCGCTCGCTTTCCGCCGGCAGATCGGCTCCGCGAGCCGCTTGGCCACAGCGTCATCGCGCATGGCTTTGTCGAGCGCCGCGTTGATCCGCTCGACGATTGGTTGCGGCGTTCCCTTCGGGAAGAACAGCGCGGTCCAGGCGGTGGTCTGTAGCTCGGGCAAGCCCGCTTCGGTTGCGGACGGCACCGCGGGAATGGCGGCCGCGCGCCTCGGCGCCGTCACCGCGAGCGCTTTCACGCCGCCGGCAACAATGTTCGGGCCGGCCGAAACCACCTGCTCGAAGCTCATGTCGATTTGACCGGACAGCAGATCATTCATCGACTGCGAGCTGCCGCGATAAGGCACGTGCTCGAGCTGCGTGTTCGTGAGGTGAGTGTAAAGCAGGTAGGTGAGGTGCGAGATCGAGCCGGTGCCGGCGCTGCCGAAAGTGAGCTTGTGCGGATGGGCGGCGGCGTAGGCGGTCAACGCCTTGAGCGTGTCGGCAGGAAACGTCTTGCGCACGATCAGCGCCATGGGCGTGCTCGCCACCAGCATCACCGGCTCGAAATCGACGCGCGGGTCGTACCCGAGATTTTTGTAGAGCCCAATCGCGGCAGCGTGCGTGCCGAGATTGCCCATGACCATGGTGTAGCCGTCGGGCGCAGCCTTGGCGACGCGCGCGGCGCCAATCGAGCCGCCGCCGCCCGTGACGTTCTCGACCACGATCTGCTGGCCGAGCGTGTGGCTCATGTGCTGTCCGAGAATGCGCGTGAGCACGTCGGTCGGCCCGCCCGCGGCGAACGGCACGACCACAGTGATGGGACGTGTTGGATAGGGCTGCTGCGCACCAGCGCTTAGACCGACAGCGATCAGAATCGCAGCAAATACAGTCGAAGAAAGAAAACGCATCATGTTTTTCTCAGGCCTCTCTGTTTCCTATCCGTGCGCGTGGCGCGCACTGCGCGGGTGTGCCCTCTCCCGGCAAGTACGGGAAGAGAGGGTAGAAACTCAGTTTGCCGCTCGCGGTGATGCCATTTCAATGGAGCGCATTTCAATCCGGCTTGATGTTCAGCTCCTTCACTAGGCGTGCGTAGGTGGCGAAATCGCCGTCCACGAGCTGCGAGAAGGCGCCGGCGCTGCCCCCGACTGGCTCCTGCGCGGACTGCAAAAACCCGTCGCGGATTGCGGCCTCGCCGAGTGCTTTGTTGATCTCGATGTTGAGATGCGTGACGATCTCCGGCGGCGTGCCAGCCGGCACGAACACGCCGACCCACTGATCGAGCACCAGCTCCTTGATGCCCGCCTCCTGATAGGTCGGTACCTCCAGCAGGCTCGGTGAGCGCTTTTGCGTCGATTGCGCGAGGAGACGCAGCGTGCCCGCCTTGTAGTGCGGAATGAGCGGCGTCGAGCCGAGCGATCCGAGCTTCACGTGTCCGGCGACGAGATCGTTGATCGCGGGTGCGCCGCCGCGATAGGGCACCTGCTCGAGCTTGATGCCGGCAATGGACGCGAACCACTGCACCACCATGTGCTGGGCGCCAACGCCACTGCCGGTCGCGTAGCGCAGCCCGGGCTGCGCTTTGGCGAGCGCGATCACCTCGGCAAGCGAGGCCACGCCCAGCGAAGGGTGTGCCGCGAGCACGATGGGTTGGCGCGAGAGCTGGATGACCGGGGTCAGTGCCTTCAACGGCTCGATGTTCATCTTGTAGACGTGCGGGTTGCTGCTCACGGCGTCGGTCGCAACCAGCACCGTATAGCCGTCAGGCGGGCTCCTGGCCGCAGTCTCGATGCCGATATTGCCGTTGGCGCCGGACTTGTTCTCGACCACGATTTGCTGGTGCAGGCTGCGTGACAAAGATTCGCCGACGAGGCGGGCGCCCACATCGGTCGACCCGCCGGCGGGGAACGGCACGACAAAACGAACCGGCCGGTTCGGCCATTCCTGCGCCGCCGCGCTCGGCGATAGGGCGGCGACGAGAGCCAAGAGGCCGACGCGCAACTTCCGCATTGGAAAAGGATCCCGCGCTGGGTATGCCTCGTATCCTATCGGCCAATTTCCCCTCCGGCTAGCAGCGACGCCGCGTCGAGGTCCCGCCATGCCGTTCTCCACCTATCTTCCCGAGCACATGGGCTCGATCAAGCTCGCGCCGCCCGGACCCTTTGTCGCGGGCGCGTATGGCGAGCTGACTTTGACCTATACCGCCGGCGCGTTCGGCATCGACGACACCGGGATGGTGAAAATCTCCTGGCGCACGACCTCAGACATGAGCAAGCCGCAGTTCGAGCATCCCGCTGCGCCCAACTTCACCACGGTGGAAGCGAGCAATGGCGCCAAGCTCGACGTGTGGTTCGACCGGCTCAACATCCGCCCTTACGCGAACACGCTCTTGATCCGCGTCGGCCGCGGCTATCTGCGCGCCGGCGATACGCTCACCGTGCGCATGGGCGACCGCCGCCACGGCTCACCCGGATATCGCTTGCAGACCAATTGCGAAGCGCGCGTGGAGCTCAGAACCTCAGTCGATGCCTTCGCCACCTATGAATTCACCGAGCTGCCGGAGCAGCCTGCTTTCGCGCTGGTGCCGGGGCCGGCCACGCAGTGGAAGGCGATCTGGCCCTCGCTCGTTGTGGTCGGCGAGCCGTTCCGCCTCGCGATCGTTGCCGAGGATACGTGGGGCAATCCGACTGGCGAGGCCGCCGCCACGCTGTCGCTCGTGTCTTCGGGCCCGATCCGCGGGTTGCCCCAAACCGTTGCGATCAAACGCGGCGATGGTCCATGCGTGCTCGATAATCTCGTCGCGGAGGCGGAAGGCGATCTCGAGCTGTGCCTTGTGGCCGACAGCCAAGAACTCGCCCGCGCCAATCCGCTGCGCGTGGTTAAGGCCGCGCCGCTGCGGCGCTATTGGGGCGACCTGCACGGGCAGAGCGGCGAAACCATCGGCATGGGCTCGGCTGAAAGCTATTTCCGTTACGCGCGCGATCTCGCCTTCCTCGACATCGTCGGCCACCAGGGCAACGATTTTCAGATCACCGACGCGTTCTGGGCCGAGCTCAACCGCTTGACCGCCGCGTTCGACGTGCCGGGTCGGTTCGTATGCCTGCCCGGCTACGAGTGGTCGGGGAATACCGGCATGGGCGGCGACCGCAACGTCTTCTTCCGTCGCGAGGGCCGCGCCATCCGCCGCTCCTCGCACATCCTAGTCGAGGGACAGACCTCGAGCCGCGCGGTCTACACGGCGGATGAGCTCTTCCGCGCGCTCGAGGGTGAAGACGCGGCGGTCATCGCCCATGTCGGTGGCCGTTACGCCGACATCAAATCCGCGCACGACGGCCGCCTCGAGACGAGTGTCGAGGTGCACTCGACTTGGGGCACTTTCGAATGGCTGCTGCACGATGCCTTCAAGAAGGGTTATCGGGTTGGGGTTGTGTGCCACAGCGACGACCACAAGGGCCGACCCGGCGCCACGCGGCCCGGGGCCTCGACCTTCGGCGCGATCGGCGGGCTCACCTGTTACTTTATGCCCGAGCTCACGCGCGTCGCCTTGTTCGACGCGCTGCGCCGCCGGCGCCATTACGGCACCACCGGCACGCGCCTATTCCTTGATTTGCGCGCGACGTTCGATGCACCGGTCACCGCCTTTTCCGAAGACCCGAAGCTCGCAGGTGGCAAGGAGTTCGCGGTGCGCGAGGCCTTGATGGGCGACATCATTCGCCCGGGCGCGGTGCCGATGCGGCTTGCCGGCGAGGTCATCGGCACCGCACCGATCGAGCGCCTCGACGTGCTGCACGGCGCGAACGTCGTGCAGACGGCTCGTCCCTTTTCGGGCTCCGATCTCGGCCGCCGCGTCCGGGTTATGTGGCAAGGCGCGGAGTACCGCGGCCGCGGCCGCGAGACGATGTGGCAGGGAAGATTGACGCTCAAGGGCAATCGCTTTGCGCGGTTTGCGCAGGTGAACTTCCTCAACCCGGAACGAAATGTCGTGGAGACGAGCCCAGGTACCGCACTTGCCTGGACTTCGGTGACGACCGGCAATCTCGCCGGGATCGACCTCTGGCTCGAGGAGGCCACGCGCGGCATGCTCGCGCTCGAGACCAACATCGTCTCCGGCGCGGTCGATCTCGCAACGCTCGGCGATAACACGGTCGCGTTCGACGGGGGCGGGCTTGATCGACGGATCAGCATCTATCGGCTGCCCGAGCAGGACTGGAGCCGGCGCCTTGCGGTCGCGCACGTTGCGACCTTTGCGGGCGGCGCCGACCTACCGGTCTATGTGCGCGTGACGCAAAGCGACGGACACCAAGCGTGGTCGAGCCCGATCTATCTCATCGCGTGAAACCCAACCGGCGATGCTCATCGAGGCTTGCTCGAAATCCGCCTCCACTTCAGTGGCAACCGTCCGTTGCACAGAGATCGCGCTACTTGATCGGTTCGCACTCATAGGCATCGCCTTGGAACACGCTGAACCGCGGAGCTTTGTTGTAGAACGACCCCGCATCGGCCCCGTCGGACTTGGGGTTGACGTTGTCCATGAAGAACACGGAATCCTCCTTGCCATCGTCGGGTCCTGACAGCGCGCCGCGAATCCAGCACGATTCCCGCTGTCGAGTAATGGTGGCGAAATATTTTCCTTGTTGCAGCCGATCGGCCTGCTCCTTGTCGAGCCATATGCGGAAAACGTCTTTCGACTTGTCTTGCTTCGCGTTCGCGCGGTGCTCCTCGAGCGGCACAAGGCTCAGCAGGCGACGACCCTTGTCGTCGACAGCTCCGAGCGTAACTCTCAAGGCTCCGGAATAATGCGACCAGCAAAAAA
>VAZQ01000057.1:5097-5544 GCA_005883115.1 Alphaproteobacteria bacterium
GACCAGCAAAAAAAGAGCGGCTTCTCCTTGGTGACGTCATTCCAGTCCTTGGGAAAGAGCGCCCGCTGCTGCTCGCATTCGTCCGGCCGAATAGCCAGCGCCGGACTTGTCATCAAGAGGCAGAGCGCTGCCGCCGATAGTGCCGCTCGCATGCGATTTCTCCCAGGAGGCCAAGGCTGGAATGTCCTCACGCCGCACCGCTCGCTACCCGTTGCCCTGCCGACCCCTTTTGCGCAGGCGCGGCAATGATAGCAGACCAGCGGTGGGGCAGGATGCGCACGTGGGCTCATAGCTCTCGAATTCTTTGTCGCGCGTGATACGTTGCGCGGGCAAAACCATTTTGGACCAGCATGAAACTTCCCCGTCGCCAGCTGCTATGTCTCGGAGCGAGCGCTGCCGCGCTGCCGATCTTTTCGCGACTTGCCGGCGCGCAGGTTTATCCGTCCC
>VAZQ01000058.1 GCA_005883115.1 Alphaproteobacteria bacterium
GCAGCCAAGCGAGAAGAGGTGAAGTTCGCCCTTGCAGGGCTTGGCGACGTCAAGATCGTCGAAGGCAACGGCGTGCTCACCTCGTCGCGGCAAGCACTGAGCACGCTGCTCGCCGGGGTGGCGGTGTTCACCCTCTTCGAGCTCGCCGCGTTGCTGATCCTGCTCGCGCTCTTGTTCTCGGCAATCGTGCAAGAGCGCTATCGCGAGGTCGGTCTGCTGCGAGCGATGGGGGCAAAGCCCAATCAGGTGATGGCAATCATTCTCGCCGAAGCCGCTGTGATCACCGGCCTGGGCGGGCTCGCCGGTCTCGGCTTCGGTGCCGCGGTGCTGCTGACCTTTGCCCGCTCGCTCGGCTTCTATTTCGCATTGCTCGGCGTTCCGTTCTCGTGGCCGCCAGCCGCCGTGCTCGAAGCTGGCGCGGTCCTCGCAATCGTGTTCTCGGTCGTCCTTGGCCTCCTCGGGGCGTTCGTGCCGGCCTGGCGGGTGCGGCGCATGGCGCCCTATGCGCTCATTCAAGCAGAGGCGCGATGACGCTGTCGGCGCAGTCGCTGAGCAAACGATACGGCGCCGCTCCCGCCTGCGCGGCGGTGCGCGACGCCAGTCTCGACGTGGGCCGCGGCGACTTCATCTCGATCGTCGGCCGCTCCGGCTCGGGCAAGTCGACGCTGATGGCCATGCTCGGCGCTTTGACCAAGCCGACGCAGGGCCGGCTCTTGCTCGACGGCACCGACGTGTGGACGCTGTCGGAAAGCGAGCGCGCGACGTTTCGCGCCTGCCACGTGGGCTTCGTTTTCCAATTCCCGAGCCTGTTATCGAACTTGACCGCAGCCGATAACGTCGCCGTTCCGGCGCTGCTCGGCCGCACCATGCCAGCCGAGGACGCCTACGCGCGGGCGCACGAGCTGCTCGCGCGCGTCGGTCTCGCGGATCGCGCAGAGGCCTATCCGGACAGCATGTCCGGCGGGGAGCAGCGCCGGGTTGCCGTGGCCCGCGCGCTCATCAATGCACCGCCGCTGCTGCTCGCCGACGAGCCGACCAGCGACCTCGACGAGAATACCGAGGGCGACATCAACGATCTGCTCGTAGACTTGCAGCGGAGGGACTCGTTCGGTTGCGTCCTCGTTACCCACGATCTCAGGCTTGCCGCGCGGGCGCAGCGCAGCTTCGAGATGCGCCAAGGCGCTCTCACGCCGCGCGAACTGTCGCGGGCCGACGCCGCGCCGAGCCGCAGCGTCACGCCCGCCAGCGTCGCTCCTATGCCAGACGTGCCGGCGCGCGCGCCGATTCGGCTCGGCGAGAGCCTCTGGCGCGGGGTGAGGATTTTTCTGCCCGCCGCGGCGGCGATCTTGGCCGCCATCCTCCTTACTGATTTTGGCGTCGAGACATATCAGTCGATGCGCCTGCGCGAGCGCACGGCTCGACATGCGGCGCTGCAGCACCTGGCGCTCAATCGGCTGCGCGGCGACGTGCAGTCGGTCACCGACCTTGGCGACGGCCGCTACGAACTGACGACCTATCTGCAGAACGTCGGCGGCGAGCCGATCTACGTCATGACGCCGCAGATGCGGGCCTTTGTCCAGGTGGCGAGCCTCTGGCAGGAAGTGCCGATGACGGCCACCGAGGAGAATGCAACGGGCGTGACAGAAATTCTTGGCAAGCAGACCTACCGCTATCGTTTCGACGCACGCGTGCGCGACTTCGCGCAACTGCTGCCCAATTACATGCACGTGCGCTTCTCCGGCTCGATGCTGGTCAGTCCAAGCAGCACACCCAATGACGACGTGTTCGAGCGCAAGGACAATTACTACGTCTATCTCAAACCTTTCGACGTCACCGACGAGGTTGTCTTGCGGCGGATGCGGTTCTCGGGAAAGCCGCCGGTATGGATTCCGATGCCACCACACTGAAGCGAGCCACATCGACGCTCGCACAGCAGTCGAGCTTGATCGCCGCCCAACATTATTGTGCAATCGAATTCAGTCATGACAGGGAAAATGGAGGAGCTGGGCCATGTCAGACGGGCGCAAGCCGAAACTCAAGGAGCAAGACGCCGATCTGCCGCGAATGAAAGTCGAGCTGAAGGAGGAGCCTCCGCTCACCGCTGAACAGATCTATCTCAAGCGCAAGGCCGAGGTGGCCCAGCAAGACAACGAGCGTTTTTCCGAGTATCTGCGCGAAAAGGCCGCGCGCGATGAAGCGAAAACGGCGCAACCCCCGCCCACGGCGCAACCCGCAGCGAGGCAGCGGCCAGGCTCGAGCAAGTTCAATCGCAGGAGCGTGCTGACATGGGCCGCCGGCACGGCGGTGGTGGGCGAGGCGGTCACGCTCGGTTACCCGATGCTCACCGGCCAGGGCGTTCCCGATCAGGGGGCCCGCCACGCCGGAGCGACTTATACCGAACCCCAGCGCCATCCGATCGACCGCGAATTGGTCAATCCGCAGGCCGATGTAGGCGGCCGGCGCTTCGGCGACTGGGTTCTGCTGATGCCGACCAAGATGGGCGGCGGCACCTATGCGGTGAATCTCAATACCGGCAGGGCGCTCGCCTGGGTCTCGTATTGGAATTACGGCGACTACAGTCCGATCTCACACCACCTTTGCGCGTTCCCGAGCGCGGACCCGGCGAAGGGGTTCGAATGGATCAACAGCACGCAAGGGGGCAAGAATTCGCTTATCTACGGCATTCCCACCCGCGTTGAAACGCCGGATGAAGGGTTCAACATCTATCGCGTGCGCTACGACGGCGCGCAAATGGAGGTGATGGAGAACGTCGCGGAGACGACGGGGCTCGGCCTCGGCGTGCACGTGAATATCGATCCCAAGACCGCGGAGCGCTATTTCGTCACGGACGGGCAAAAGGACATCGCGGCGTGCTTCGATCGGCGCACCTCGCGCGTGATCGCGGCGCTCAAATACGATTGGGTGCCGAACGTCCGCAATCTCTCCGAAGCGTGGCAAAAGGGCGGCGTGCTCAAGATTTCGAAGATCTATCCTGATCCGGCGACCGGCAAGTATGACTATCGCGGCACCAAAGGCCAAAAGATCGAATGGGAGATGGTGCTGATGGGAGAGCTGTTCGTCGAGGAAGGCACGCTTCCCGGCGACGATGTTTTCAGCCTGTGCGGCGCCGACGGCACGATCTGGCACCCGAGCGGCCGCTGGGCCTCCACCATCGTGCGGTTGTGCGGCGGCCAGCTGATCCTCGATGCCGAGAAGAACTTCGAGCCGGTCACCTTCCTTCAGTTCAACAAGGACGCGCCGAACCAGTATCCCGTCAAGAAGATCGACAACGACCATTGGGAGGTGACGTTCGACAAGATCTTCTCGCCCGGCCACGAGATCGGCTTCTCTCCGGACGGGCGCTTTCTCTGCATGATGAACAATCTGCGCGAGAACAATTGCTCGGTCTTCGATTCGAGCGATCCCGACCCGCGCAACTGGAAGAAGATCGCGCACATCGAGGATCCGCTGTGGGTGGGCAAATATCCGAACCCGTTCGATCCTTCACCCCTCGCCGGCCGCGAGCGGCGTCATGGTCGTCGACACCAACACCTGGAAGATCAAGAAGGAGATCCAGGGCATCGGGCCCGACATGCAAACCCTGGGGGTGACCTACGACGGCAAATATGTGGTCGGCGTGTTCAGCGGCTTCCAACGGCTATCGAGCGGCATTGCCTTCATCGATGTCGAAACGGATGAGCTGGTTGGCATCTGGCCGAGCAATGGCGGTCACCACGACTGCGTCATCGTTCCGCGAACGCTCGAGCACATGAAGCATACGCGCTCCTGCACGCTTTAGCTTAATCGTTCGTTCGCGCTAGACTGCTCTTCGGCCAGCGCCATGCCCCCGCGCCGGCTGCAAAAATCGGGTTTGTTTTGGTCAGGAGCTGAGTCAAAATCGCGTGGCGATGTGGGCTGAAAAAACAGTCCACAACGCATGCTCGTTCCTAATACTTGGCTCGTGCTCAGTCAGGCAATGTGATGGTTGCGCCGCCCCGATGGATGTGCATGCTGGCGTTCGGCCTGCTTGTGCTTGATCTCGCCATTGCTTTACCCGCCAACGCACAACATTATCCCAATCAAACGCTCAAGATCGTCGTGCCGTTTGTCGCCGGCGGCGGCGTCGATGTGGTTGCTCGAATCATCGCGCCCAACCTCAGTGAAGAGCTCGGACAACCGGTGATCATCGAGAATCGTGGAGGCGCGGGCGGCATGATCGGTGCCGCCGCCGTGGCGCAGGCGCCCCCGGACGGCTACACGCTACTCGTGGGCACCGGCAGCACCCATGGCACCAATTCCAGCGTCTACTCGCATCTGCCCTACGATCCGGTTCGCGACTTCACGCCCATCGTGCTCATCTCATCGTCACCGCTGCTCTTGATCGTGCCGCCGCCGCTGCCGGCAAAATCCGTCGGCGAGCTGATCGCTTTGGCGCGCAACAAGCGGGGCGAGCTCAGCTTCGGATCCTATGGCACCGGCAGCATCAATCATCTCGGCGCCGAACTCTTCAATTCGATGGCCAAGATCGAAGCCAACCACGTGCCCTATCGCGGCTCCGCCCCCGCCTTGACCGATCTGATGGCCGGCCGATTGCATTACATGTTCGACGGCGTCTCCACCTCGCTCGGCTATCTCCAGGCCGGAACAATTCGAGCGTTAGGCGTTGCTGGCGCGCACCGCTCGCCAGTCTTGCCCGATCAGCCCACGATTTCGGAAGCCGGCCTTCCCGGCTACGATACGATGGTGTGGTTCGGTTTGTTCGCGCCGGCCGGCACGCCCAAATCGATTATCCTGCGCGTGAATAGCGCGACAAACTCCGTGCTTGCCTCCCCCCGCATCAAGGAGGCTCTCGAGAAACTCGGCATCGATCCGGTCGGCGGCAGCCCCGGCGTTCTCGCGAGCAAGGTCCAATCCGAACTGCAGAAGTGGGCAGCGGTCGTGCGCGAGAAGAACATCCGCCTTGATCAGTGACCGGCGGGCGAGGAAGCGTCCAGAAAAAAGGGATGCCAATGTCCAAGCGTCAGATGCATCTCGGCGTGTTCGTGCTCGGCACCGGCAATCATTCCGCCGGCTGGCGCTGGGAGGCCGCGTATGCGACGAGCTGCAGCTTCGCCGTGATGCAATCGATCGCGAGCATCGCCGAGCGCGGGAAGTTCGATCTTCTCTTCATCTCCGATTCGGTGGTGATGGATCCCGGCGATCATCCCTCGTTCGTCAATCGTTTCGAGCCGATGACGCTGCTTGCGGCGCTGAGCGTGGTAACGCGACACATCGGGCTCGGCGCGACCGTGTCCACGAGTTTCAGCGAGCCGTTCCATGTCGCGCGCAGTTTTGCCTCGCTCGATCATATCAGCGGCGGCCGAGCGGCCTGGAACGTCGTCACCAGCACGCACAATGCGGCAGCCCTCAACTTCAGCAAGGACCGGCTCAACGAGCACGATCTGCGCTACGAGATCGCGACCGAGTTCGTGGATGTCGTGCGCGGCCTGTGGGACACGTGGGACTATGGGGCAATCGTTGCCGACAAGCCGACCGGCACCTTTCTCGACAGATCGAAGGTGAGGCCGCTCAATCACAAGGGGCGCTTCTTTTCCGTCAAGGGCCCGCTCAACATCGAGCGCTGCCCGCAGGGCCACCCGCTGATCATTCAGGCAGGCGGCTCGCCGCCAGGACAGGAGCTTTCGGCGCGCTCGGCCGATCTGGTTTTCTCAGTGGTCAACGGCGACGCCGTCTCGGCCAAGGCTGCCTATGACGGCCTGAAGCAGCGCGTGGTGAAGCATGGCCGCGCGCCGGAGCATGTTGCGATCCTGCCCGGCGTGATGCCGATCATTGGTGAGAGCGATCAGCAGGCAAAAGACGAACTCGCGCGCCTGCAGAGCTGGCTCACGTCTACCAATGCACTGGCGCTGGTGTCGCAGCGACTGGGTCATGACATTTCCGGCTATCCCCTTGACGGTCCGGTGCCGGACTTCCCCGCCAAGACGGAGCGCGGCCAGGCCTTCTCGAAGACGCTGTTGGAGATGGCGCGGCGCGAGAAGATGACGCTGCGCGATCTCTACAACATCACCGCCGCCGCGCGCGGCCATTGGGTGATCCACGGCACGCCGAAACGGATTGCGGACATCCTGGAGGAGTGGTTCACGGGAGAGCGCGCGGACGGCTTCATCGTCATGCCGGCACATTTCCCAAAAGCCTTCGAAGACTTCGTCGACCTGGTCGTGCCCGAGCTGCAGCGGCGCGGCCTATTCCGGCGCGACTATGCGGGTTCGACCCTGCGCGATCACTTCGGCCTCGCGCGCTCGGTTTCAGCGCCGGACTTGAAATCGGCTTGAGCTATGTCTCGCCGCGCGCTGATCTTTGCTCTCGCCGCTGCGCTCCTCTGGCCGGCGGCGGCACGCACCCAGGATTTTCCCAATCGACCGATCAAGCTGATCGTGCCGTTCGCCGCGGGCGGCGCGGCGGATTTATTCGCTCGCTCGCTCGCCAACGGACTTGGCGCCGAACTCGGCCAGCAGGTCGTGGTCGAGACACGCGCGGGTGCCGGGGGGCTCACAGGCGTCGACGTGGCCGCCAAGAGCGCGCCCGACGGCTACACCATTTGTCTCGCTGGCGCTGCGGCGCTCTCCGCCATTCCGTTCATGACGAGCAAGATGCCCTTCGACTGGCAGAAGGACCTGGCGCTTATCACGCTTGTCGTGCGCGTGCCGGAAGTTTTGATCGTCCATCCCCTGCTTGGCGTCAATACGCTCGGCGACTTCCTCGCGTATGCCCGCGCGCGCCCCGGCAAGATCAATTTCGGCTCGGCCGGAGCGGGCTCAATCACTCATCTGGCGGTCGAATTGCTCAAGAGCGCCGCCGGCATCGGTCTCGTGCACGTCCCCTACCGCGGCATCGGTCCGGCGGTAGCCGACATGCTCGGCGGACACATCCAGGTGATCGTGGCCGACGTGCCGTTCTTGCTGCCGCACATCAGGTCGGGCGCGTTCAGCGCGCTCGCGGTAACGTCAGCCGCGCGCGCCCCGGCGCTGCCCGACGTTCCCTCGACCGCCGAGCTAGGGTATGCCGCGGTCAATTCGGACAATTGGTACGGTCTGGTGGCGCCCGCGCATACGCCGGCAAACGTGCTCGACGCGCTGCGTACCGCGAGCCTCGCCGTGCTGACATCGGCCGAGTTGAAGAAGCAGTTCGACAGCCAGAACGCGCTGCCTTCCCCCTCTTCGCCCGACGAATTCGCCGCCTTCGTGCGGGCGGAACAGGTCAAATGGGGACCGGTCGTGCGCGCCACCGGCG
>VAZQ01000059.1 GCA_005883115.1 Alphaproteobacteria bacterium
TCGGCTCATGCCAGTGCGTCCTGCCGGTCAATTCATGCATGGCGACGTCTTTTCGCGCTTAAGGCAATCGGCTCGAGTGCTTTACTGCCAGCCCCGCAGCAAGGCAAGGCAGCAGCGCTTGTTGCGCTCAGCCACGGCGCCGATGGCGGGACGAAACGCCACGCCGAGAGGGCTTTTGACGCATGCGCCGATCAAATAAGATCGCCGCAGTTTCCCCCTCGGAGGATGGACATGAAGAGAATTCTGATGGGAGCGGTCGCGCTGCTTGCCCTCGGTACGGCGCCGGCTCTCGCCCAGCAGCCGCTCAAGATCGGCTTCATCAGCACGTTCAGCGGGCCGGTCGCCGCGATCGGCAACGACATGCGCAACTCGTTCGAGCTCGGGCTCGATCATCTCGGGCGCAAGCTGGGTGGCCGGCCGGTCGAGGTTATCTACGAAGACGACCAGCTCAAACCCGAGGTCGGCGTGCAGAAGACGCAGAAGCTCATCGAATCCGACAAGGTCGACTTCGTCGTCGGCTACATCTGGTCGAACGTTCTCCTCGCCTCGCTCAAGCCGCTCATCGATTCCAAGACGTTCACGATTGTCACCAACGCCGGCGCGTCGCAGCTCGCCGGCGAGCTGTGCTCGCCTTACGTATTCTCGACCTCCTGGAACAACGACCAGACGCCGCAGGCGGTTGGCCTCTACATGAACCAGAAAGGGATCAAGACCGCATTTCTGATCGGTCCGAACTACGCCGCCGGCAAGGACATGCTCGAGGGCGTGGCTGCCACATTCAAAGGGGAGATCGTCGGCCGCGAGCTCACGCGCTGGCCCGATCAGCTCGATTTCAACGCCGAGCTGTCCAAGGCGCGTGCCGCCAAGCCCGACGCCATCTTCGCATTCTATCCTGGGGGCCCCGGCATCCAGTTCATCACGCAATACGCGCAATCCGGCCTCAAGGGCCAGATCCCGCTTTACACCGCCTTCACGATCGACTCGCTGTCGCTGCCGCGGCTCAAGGATCTGGCTCTCGGAATTCCCGGCGCGCAGCAGTGGGTGCGAGACCTGCCCAACGACGCCAACAAGCGCTTCGTCGACGATTACCGGACTCGGAACAAAAGTGATCCGTCGTTCTACGGCGCCCAGACCTATGATGCCGTAGCCCTGCTCGACAGCGTCGTGAAAGCCGTCAACGGCGATCTCACCAAGAAGGACGCCATGCGCCGCGCTGCGGAGAAGGGCGACTTCAAATCAGTGCGCGGAAACTTCAAGTTCGGGCCCAATCACATCCCGATCCAGAATTTCTATCTGCAAGAGGCGGTGAAGGACGGAGACGAATATCGCCTGAAGACGGTCGCGACGATTGTCGAGAACGATCAGGACAAGCACTGGCAGCAGTGCAAGATGCCGAACTAAGCGCCTCGGAAGCGGCAAGCTTTGAGACGGCAGAAGCGCGTGCTTCTGCCGTCTTGTTTTGCGGAAAGTGTCATAGCCTGATTTGCAACGCCGTGGCAGGGAGCCGACGGGCTCAAGCCCGGCAAAGCTTTGAGGGAAAGTCCCGACAATGCTGTATCTGCTTGAACAGTGTCTCAACGGCATTCAGTTGGGCATGCTGCTGTTCCTGCTTGCAGCCGGCCTGACCCTGATCTTTGGCATCATGGATTTGGTCAATCTGGCACACGGCTCGCTGTACATGCTCGGCGCCTATTTCGCCGCGACATTTGCCGCGCTGACCGACAGTTTCCTCGCCGCCGTCGGACTGGGGTTGCTCGCGACCCTGGTGGCCGGAATGGTGCTCGAGGTGATTGCGATCCGGCCGCTCTACGGGCGCGATCACCTCGACCATGTGCTGGGCACCTTTGGCCTGCTGCTGTTCTTCAATGAGCTGGTCCGGCTGATCTGGGGGCCGGCCGGCCTGACGCTGTCGCTCCCGCCGGAGATGCTTACCGCGGTTCAGGTTTTGCCTGGCATCTATTACCCGCTCTACCGGCTTGTCATCATTCTGGCCACCCTCGCGGTTGCGCTCCTACTCTATGCGCTGGTGATGCGCACGCGCATCGGCATGCTCATCCGCGCTGGCGCCTCCAACCGCGAGATGGCCGGCGCGCTCGGCGTCAACATCAAGCTCCTCTACACACTGGTGTTCGGGCTCGGCGCGGCATTAGCCGGATTTGCCGGAATGATGCAGGCGCCGCTCTCTTTCGTGCAGATCGGCATGGGCGAGAACATCCTGATCCTGGCTTTCGTCGTCATCATCATCGGCGGCATTGGTTCGATCCGCGGTGCTTTCGTTGCCGCCATCATGGTCGGGATCATCGACACGATAGGCCGCGCATTTCTGCCGGACCTGATGCGGCACTTCGTGAGCTATAGCGCCGGCTCGAGCGCAGGACCCGCGCTGTCATCGATGCTGATCTACACGCTCATGGCGGCGGTGCTGGTTTTCCGGCCCGAAGGTCTGTTCCCGGCGGCGCAGCGATGAGCGTGCCGCTCACTCCGCGCAACGCTCTCGTCGCCGGTGTGATCGGCATCCTGGCGCTAGTACCGATCTACGCCGCGGCGGGTGGCAACACCTTCATGATCTCGCTGTTCACGCGCATCGTCATTCTCGCGATCGCGGCGGTGAGCTTGAATCTGATCATGGGCTTCGGCGGCATGGTGAGCTTTGGTCATGCCGCCTATCTCGGAATCGGCGGCTATGCGGTGGGAATTCTCGCCAAGGAAGGAGTGAATTCGGGCTTCTTGCAATGGCCGCTGGCAGTGGCGGCGTCTGCGCTCTTCGCGGTTACGGTCGGCGCGCTCTCGCTGCGCACGCGTGGCGTCTATTTCATCATGATCACGCTGGCGTTCGCGCAGATGGTCTACTACGTCGCCATCGGGCTCGACCGCTACGGCGGCGACGACGGCATGACCATCTACAAACGCAGCCAGTTCGGCGGAGTCATCGATCTCTCGAACAAGACGGCCTTCTACTATCTCTGTCTCGCGCTGCTGCTGGCGGCGATCTATTTGGTATGGCGGCTTGTACATTCCCGCTTCGGCATGGTGATTCAGGGGGCGCGCTCGAACGAACGACGCATGCGGGCGATCGGCTTTCCCACCTATCGCTACAAGCTGCTCTGTTTCGTATTCGCGGGCATGCTGTGCGGGCTCGCCGGCGCGTTGCTCGCCAACCATACCGACTTCATCAGCCCGGCGCTCATGCACTGGACTCGCTCGGGCGACCTCATCGTGATGGCGGTGCTCGGCGGCATGGGCACGGTATTCGGGCCGGTGATCGGCGCGCTGGCGCTGCTGGTGCTGGAAGAAGCACTCTCGGGCATCACCCAATACTCGCAGATCATTCTTGGTCCGCTGTTTCTGCTTGTGGTGTTGTTCGCGCGCGGTGGCATCGACGGTCTGCTCGTGGGCGGCCGCCATGGCTGATGCGCTGTTGGAGATCGAGGGCGTGAGCAAGCGCTTCGGCGGCGTGATTGCATCCGATGCGATTTCGCTCACGGTGCCGAAAGGGGAGCTGCACGCCGTGATCGGCCCGAATGGCGCGGGCAAGACGACGCTCATTGCCCAGCTCGCGGGCGAAATTACTCCTAATGCCGGGCGCATCCGTTTCGACGGCCTCGATGTCACCGCGCTGCCGGTCGATCGGCGCAGCCAGCTCGGCTTGGCGCGTTCGTTCCAGATCACCTCGCTGTTTCTCGATTTCACCGCGCTCGATAATGTGGCGCTCGCCGTGCAGGCCCACGCCGGTCACTCGTTTCGCTTCTGGCGTAACGCGCGCCGCGAGCCGCAGTTGCGCGACCCGGCGCGCGCAGCGCTTGCGCGTGTCGGTCTCGCCGGGCGGGCCGACGTCATCGTCTCCAAGCTCAGTCATGGCGAGCACCGCCAGCTCGAGATTGCCATGGCGCTCGCCACGAGCCCGCGCATGCTCTTGCTCGACGAGCCGACGGCCGGGATGGGCCCGGAGGAGAGCGCGCGCATGGTCAAGACGTTGCGCGAGCTCAAGGGTGAGCTGACGATCCTCTTGATCGAGCACGACATGGAAGCGGTGTTTGCGCTCGCCGACCGGATCACGGTGCTGGTCTATGGCCGCATCATCGCCTCCGGCGCGCCGGAGGCGATCAGAGCCAATGCCGAGGTGCGTGAGGCCTATCTCGGCGAGCAGGAGGCCGCGCATGGCTAACGCGCCCCTGCTCGAGGTCTCCAAGCTCGAGACCTGCTACGGCCTGAGCCAGGTTCTGTTCGGCATGTCGCTCGCCGTCGCGCCGGGCGAGATGGTGACGCTGATGGGGCGCAACGGCATGGGCAAGACAACGACCGTGCGCTCCATCATGGGGCTCACACCGGCGCTGACCGGCTCCATCCGGTTCGACGGCAGGGAAATCCGCGCGCTTGCGGCTTATCAGGTCGCCAAGCTCGGCATCGGGCTGGTCCCGGAGGGGCGACAGGTCTTCCCCAATCTCACGGCGCGGGAGAATCTGGTCGCGACCGCGGCCAATCGCAGCCGTGCGACCGAGCCGTGGACGCTGCAGAAGGTGTGCGCGCTGTTTCCGCGGCTTGCCGAGCGCATCGGCAACATGGCGAAC
>VAZQ01000060.1:0-8245 GCA_005883115.1 Alphaproteobacteria bacterium
TCGTCGACGTCAGCTTGGGGACGTTTTACGTATTCGACAAAGAAGACGCCGGCGGATCCCGGCTCGGCGAGAGAGTTGCCCGCGCGTGCGGCGGCTGCGGCAGAGGCTGCGGCGGCTGCCGCGGCTGCAGAGGGTGCGGCGTCAGAGGTTGTGGCGGCTGCGGCTGTGGCGGCTGTGGCGGCGGCGGTTGCTGTTTGTCGTGGGGAGCTTGCCGCTGGTGGTGCTAGACTCGCGCACTTCCGATTAGGGTGACGGGCGCAGATCGTCAGCCCGTATTTAGGCTAACCCGCGCAATTGTTGCAGCGCCGTTAAGCACGCGCTTCAATGGCGATCCGAATTGATCGCGATAAGCGTAAGGACGCGCATGCTCACCGCATGAAACGCAATCAACGTATTGCGCCGCGCGGCAGCAAGGACGTCCTGCGGTTTGCGCCGAATTTCAGCGTCTATGTGTTGCCACCCGATAGCGTCTGCCTCTATTCCGAGGACCGGAAGTTCTTCCTTCACGGCGAGCTTTATTGTGCGCTCGCCTCTGCGATCGGGGAGGATGGAAAGAGTGTTCGCGCGCTCGTTCGCGACCTCGAGCAGAAGTTTCCCTCTGACAAGATCGACGAGGCGATCAAGCGGCTCCTCGACCGCCGCTTCGCCGTCTCGAAACCGCACTCCGCACGAGACAGCGCGGCTGCGTATTGGGCGAGCCTCGGCTTGCCACCGGAAACTGCCGAGAAGAATCTTCAGAACTACCCGGTACGCATTCAATCCTTCGACGTGCAGGGTGGGAAGGAACTCGCCGCTGCTCTGAGCGAGTTAGGCGTTCGCATCGCCAAACGTTCAGCCGCGCTGACGATCGCCCTGGTTGGTGATTATCTCGATGCACGATTGGCGGAACTGAATCGGAAGAATCTATCGGACCAGGCGCCCTGGGTGGTCGTACAACCCTCCGGCATTTTTCCGCTGGTTGGGCCAGTGTTGCGCCCGGGCAAAGGTGCCTGTTGGGTCTGCCTCGCTGCGCGCATGGTGCGCAATCGCGAAATCAAGGCCATGCTCGACCGCAAAGGCGCGCGCCAGGTTGCGGCGTCGCCGCTCGCCCGCCAACCGGTTGGACAGAGCGGCATCGCGCTTGCGGCCGTCGAGATCGCAAAAGCGATTGCTACCGAGTTTCGCACCGATCTCTCTGATCACATCCTGAGCCTCGACCTGTTGGGGTCGACCATCGTGCGGCATTACGTGCCGGCGCGTCCGCAGTGCCCGGCTTGCGGCCGCAAGGAGCTGCGCGACCCAAGCCGCGCGCCCCTGCCGCTAAAACTTGCCGCCGGCGGCAAGCTTGTCATGACGAGCGGCGGCTATCGCACGGTGTCGTCGGGGGCCACTGTCGCGCGCTTCCGCAAGCACGTGAGCCCGCTCACCGGCGTGGTGTCGCGCCTCGAGCGGATCGACGCCGACCTGCCCATGAACACCAACTACTTCGCCACCCATAATTTTTCTTCGCCACCCATAATTTTTCGGCTCCCGCCATGAGCGTCAATGAGCTCCGGGCAGGCTTAAGCGGCGGCAGCTTCGGCAAGGGCAGCACCGCGGAGCAAGGCGAAGCAAGCGCGCTCATGGAGGCGATCGAGCGGTATTCCGGGATTTTTCAAGGGGACGAGATCAGAACGACGCGGCGGTTCGCCGATTTCGCCGCCGGCGAGGCCATTCATCCGAACGACGTGCTGCTATTCAGCGAAGCCCAGTACCGGAGACATCAGGAGCGCAGCGATGACGACGAGGTGACGCCGACGCCCGCGCCGTTCGATCCATCCGCGCAGATCGAATGGTCGCCGGTGTGGTCCTTGCGCCATGAACGGTTCAAATACCTGCCGTCGAGTTTGCTTTATTTTTTCTATCGCGGCGGGGGCTATCAGCACCACGCGGACTCCAACGGCTGCGCCGCCGGGAACACGCTTGAGGAGGCGATTGTGCAAGGGTTCCTCGAGCTCGTCGAACGGGACGCCTACGCGATCTGGTGGTACAACCGCTTGCAGCGGCCGCAAGTCGATCTCGGCCAATTCGCTGATTCGTATATCCGTGACCTGGAGCACCAGCTCGCCGAAACCGGGCGCCGGGTGTGGATGCTTGACGTCACCAGCGATCTGGGGATCCCGGCTTTCGTCACGATCGCTCATTGGATGAAAGACGGGCAGGAATTCATCGACTTCGGCTCCGGGGCACATTTCGATGCGCGGATCGCCGTCCTACGCGCGATGACCGAGCTCAATCAATTTCTCTCGATCGGGTTGATGGGGGCGCGTGCCCAAGTCCCGTCGAGCGAAGGATCGAGCGAGTCCGCGTTCCGGTTGCAGGAGCATCCCTATTTGACCCCGAGCGGGGCATCGGCCATGCGGCCAGAACCCGGGGCGAAGTTCGGCCGGCTCGAGGCAGGCAAGCAGGTGAGCGCGTGTGTGGAGATTGCCAAGCGCGCGGGGCTGGATTTTCTGGTCCTCGATCAGACGCGTCCCGACATCGAGGTGCCGGTGGTCAGGGTGATCGTTCCGGGCTTGCGGCATTTTTACCGCCGCTTCGCGCCGGGCCGGCTTTACGACGTTCCCATCAAGCTCGGCTGGCGCGAGCACCCGCTGTCCGAACACGAGCTCAATCCGCTGCATCCGCAGACCTGAGGTCGGCGTGGGCGCTCTCCGAACACGCAGAGGGCGAGGGGCGGGCCCGGCGATATTATCCGCCCGGCTCGTGCGTCAGGTCTCGCTCGCGGCGGACTCCAAGGGCGAAATTGCCGCACGGTTCGACGGCCATTCGGTCGTGTTAGGAAAATTCAGCGCGGGTACTGCCGATCGCGCGCAGGTGCTACGCACCGGTCTGCCACTCGACTCACTTCGGTCACGAGGGCGAGGCATTGAGAAGGAGCTCGATTTTTTGGTTCGGCGATTGGCGCGGCACGGTCTGCTGGAATACTGCCTCGAGCGCGCGGGAACTGACCAGGTCGTTATCGAGCCGCAGGTCCCCGATTACTGGCCGCAGGCAGCGCAGCCCGGCGAGGCCGATATTCTCGCGCTGTCGCGGTTCGCCTATATGCGCCGGCGCGGCAACGACTTCGTCCTCGAGTCGCCGCGCGCCGGCGCGTTATTCCGGATTTGCGACGCGACAATTGCCGCCGCTATCGCCACGCTGTCGGTGCCGCGACCCCTCAAAGAGCTGACTCGGCAGCACGGCTTTGCCGGGCTCGCGCTCGTCGGCCTGCTGCTGGACAGCCACATTCTGTTCAAGATCGACCCTGCGCGTGGAAGGGGACCACGGTGGGCCGAGGGCGACGATGAGCTCGTGCTCTGGGATTTTCACGATCTCCTGTTCCACGCGCGCAGCAGCGAAGGCCGGCACGCCAATCCGCTCGGCGGAATTTATGCCTATGCGAACGCGATGGCGCCGCCGCCGGCGGTGCGGCCACGCTGGCCCGGAAAGAAAATCGATCTGCGCAAGATCGCGCATTCGCCGTCGCTCTCGCGCGTCGCAAAGCTGCTGCGGCAACGACATTCGACCCGCAGCTTCGATGACCGGCGGCCGATCTCGCTGGCCGAGCTTGCGCGATTCCTCGACGGTGCGGCACGGGTGCAATCGAAATTCACCAGCCCACTCGGCGATGGGGATCCAGTGGTGACATACGCGGCGCGGCCGTATCCCTCGGCAGGCGGCAGCTATGGCCTCGAGCTTTATCTCGCTGTCGACAAGTGCAAGGGGCTTGCGCGGGATCATTACGATGCCGGCGCCCACGCGCTGGTGTCGATCGGCGTGCGCGCGAGCGAACTCGACGTCCTGTTGGCGGGTGCGAAGCTTGCGATGGGGGCGGCAGCCGTGCCGCAGATCGTAATCACGGTTGCCGCGCGCTTCAGCCGCACCTCTTGGAAGTACAGCTCGATTGCCTATGCGCTCGTCCTCAAGGACGTGGGGGTACTGATGCAGACGTTGTACCTGATGGCGACTGACCTGGGGCTAGGCGGTTGCGCGATCGGAATCGCAAATATCGATCTGTTCGCGAAGATGACTGGAATCGAGTTTCACATCGAGGGGCCGGTCGGCCAATTCGCGCTCGGTCGTGCAGCAAGCTCTCGGGATCCCACTTCCGTTCCCGGCCGGGTCGGCATAGGCTGAGCATTACATTCGGGAGAGTTGAAGATGGGGCGCGGCCTCGCAGCTCTCGCGCTCGTCATCGGCGCGGCAGTGCTGTGCGCACAGGCTTCCGCAGCCGACGATCGCCTCACCGACGCTCAAAGGCTCGGCCGTCGCCTGTTCGAGCAATCCTGCGCCATCTGCCATACCAAACCGACGCTGGCGAGCGGCCTTTACGCGCCGGCGCTCTCTCGGGAGACCCTTGGCGGACGCACCGAGGTCATTCGCGAGGTCATCAGCAACGGCACGCCGCGCATGCCCGGCTTCAAATATTATTTTGGCTCGAACGAGACCGACGCGATTGTCGCTTACCTGCAGACGCTCGCGCCACTGGAAGGAAATGCCGGGCGCAAGCAGTGAAGGGAGAAACGTCATGACCCGCTGGCAATTCATGGCGGCCGGACTGGCAATAGTGGCAACTGCGCTCGTGCCGACCAAGGGCCGTGCGGACGACGTGATGCTGAGCGGAGCCGTGGTCTCCTCGTCAGGCGAGAAAATGGGCGGTGTGACGATATCTGCTAAGCCCGAGGGAGGAACCATCACGACGAGCGTCTTTACCGACGAATCGGGCGCTTACTATTTTCCGCCCATGCCCGCCGCACAGTATCGCGTTTGGGCGCAAGCGCTCAGTTACGAGACAGCCAAGAGCAGCGTCGATCTCGCGACGACGAGGCGCCAGGATTTTCTGCTCAAGCCGATGCAGGATTTCGTGCGGCAATTGCCGGGGGACGTGCTCCTGGGGGCGCTGCCTGGTGACACGCCGGAAGACTTCCGGATGAAAACCCAGGTACGCAAGAACTGCACCGGCTGCCATAGCGCGAGCTATCCGTTGCAGCACAAGTTCGATGAGGCTGGCTGGAACGCGATCCTGGATCTGATGAAGCACGTCAACGTGCTCGGCAATTACCTCGGGCCCGATCACAAAGGTACACCGAACATCGAATTTCACCAGAAGGAACTGGCGGCCTATCTGGCGCGCGCGCGTGGCCCCGGCGAAAGCTCGATGAAGATCAAGCTTGGCCCGCGTCCATCGGGCGAGGCGGCGCGCGCCGTGTTCAGGGAATACGATTTCCCCAAGGAGGATGGTGCGGATACGTCCTCGAACGACGGCAGCGACTGGTCGCTCGGAACGCCTTCGGAGCTCAACGGCATGGTCGGCGTGCACGATGCGCAGGCCGATTTCGACGGCAATCTGTGGATCACCTACAGCCTGCCGAGCCACGACACCACGATTGCAAGGATCGATGCTAAGACCGGCGCCGTGAAGAAGTTTCGGCTCGACGATGTGAGAGGCTTCGCTGCCGGCAGCCACGGCATGACGCGCGACGAAAACGGGACGCTCTGGTTCAACACGCGCTCCAACGTCGGACGCATGCACGGGGGACTGGGCAAGATCGATCCGAGGAGCGAACAGATCAACGTCTATGTCCCGCCCGAGACGATGTCGGGAACGGCCGGTACCCTGGACGTCGATTTGAAAGGCCATGTGTGGGTGACCGCGCCTGACGGGGCACTGCGCTTCGATGTTGCGAAGGAGACGTTCACCGAATTCAAATCGATCACCTACAAGAATCAGCACGGCACCGCGACGGTGTACGGAATCGCGGTCGATCGTGAAGGTAATGGCTGGTGGGCGTTGATGAGCCAGGATCTGATCGATTACAGCGACATCGCCACCGGCAAAACTTCGGAGCTCAAGCTGCCGCCGGAGCCGGGCATCATGGAAAATCTAACGCCCGAACAGCGCAAGATGTACGAAACGTTCGTGGCGCCTGACTTCAACGCCCCGTTCGCATGGGCGCAAGGCCCGCGGCGGCTCGGCGCGGATAAGAACGGCGATTTCGTCTGGATCGGCAATTCATTCGGCGGCACGCTCGCGCGGATCGACATCCGCACCAAGGAGGTTACCCTCGTTCCGCTCCCCAATCCGGAAGCGCTGCAGCCCTACCAGGTGCAGATCGATAGCGAGCACAACGTGTGGACCAACCT
Source organism: Alphaproteobacteria bacterium (assembly GCA_005883115.1). GTDB lineage: Bacteria > Pseudomonadota > Alphaproteobacteria > Rhizobiales > Xanthobacteraceae > VAZQ01. The sequence continues at coordinate 6,145 of VAZQ01000060.1, forward strand.
CTGGAGCACCGATCGAATCGCCAAATATGATCCGAGCACGTCGCAATGGACGTTGTTCGACCTGCCCACGCGGGGAACGGAGACGCGCTATATCTCGCTGCTCGAGCGCGACGGCAAGCTGCAGGTGATCCTGCCGTACTACCGCACGCGCAAAGTCGCGGTGATGACGGTGCGCAGCGAGCAAGAGCTAGAAGCGCTCAAGATCCGGGCAGGCGGCCAATAGCTCGCGGTCAGTCGAGGTTGAGATTCGCGCCGAGCACGGTGGCGAGGATAAGGGCGGGTACGCCCAGCGCGACAGAGAGAAATGCGACTGCGAAGACATCGACCATGAGCCTCCTCCCTGTTTTTTTCCGGCAAGCGCCGGCGCCCCGACGGGAGGAGCATGCCCGGCCCTGACCTCGGCCGGTGTGATGGCCATCACAAAAGCGTCGTTTTTTGCGCGCGCTTATCTGCCCGAAGCAAGGCCGGCGGCACTGATGGCCGCGGCATTTTCCATCGAATCCGCCTCGAATAGCTTGCGGAAAGCTTCGCCCGGCAAATAACGCGCCTCGACGTTGAGCCGTGCCGCGATGGTTTTGTACTCCTCGCGCGCCGTTGCTTCCGCACATGCTGTTTCCAGCGCAGCAAGGGCTGCGGGCGGCGTGCGTGCCGGGGCGATCAAGCCCCCGGCCGTAAACGATGTCGTCGGATAACCCAATTCCTTCATTGTGCGCACGCCGGGGAGCGCCGGGATGCGTGTCTCGGACAGCGTCGCAAGGAGCGGAAGATTGCTCGCCCCGGCGACCGCCGGCGTTTCGGTGATCGCCATTACCGTCCCGCTGAGCAGCGCCTGCGCCATGGGACCCGCGCCGGTGAACGGTACGCCCAGCCCCTCGGCGCCGATCGCCTTGAGCACGGCCAACATCCCGAGATGCGGCTGGCTTGCGACGCCGGCATGGCCGTAGACGAGGTTTTCGCGCTTGGCCTTGGCGAAGCCGACGAATTCATCGAACGTCTTGAACGGCGCCTGCGGGCCCGCGATCAGCACATACGGTGCAAAATAGGTCAGGCAGACATAGCGGAAGCTATCCATGGCGTAAGGCAGCTTCTGGACATGGGGCTGTGCCGTGAGAGGATTGTTCGGCGTCAGCGCAAGGGTGTAGCCGTCGGGCGCAGCCCGGCTGAGCTCGATGAGGCCGAGCGTGCCCGCGGCGCCGGCTTTGTTGATGATGACCACCGTCTGGCCCAGGACCTTGCCGATTTCGTTCTGCAGCGCGCGCGCCATGATGTCGGTATTGCCGCCCGGCGGAAACGCCACAATCACGTTGATCGGCCGGGCGGGATATGTCTGCGCCAGCGCAGCTGGCGGCAAGAGCGCGCAGATGGCCAGTGCGGCCGCGATAAGGCTGATAAGCTGGCGGCCAGTCATGCCCGCCTCTTCGAAGGCTAACGCCGGGAACGTTCGTCGTGCGCTCGTGCGGCGATCCCGAACGCCCGGCTGACCGTCAGCGCGAATAAAATTCGACGACGAGGTGCGGCTCCATCATCACCGGATAGGGGATCTCGTTGAGCAGCGGGATGCGCGCGAGCTTCGCTGTCATCTCGTGGTGGTCGACCTCGATGTAGTCCGGCACGTCGCGCTCGGCGAGCTGCGTCGCCTCGATGATCGCGGCGAGCCCTTTGGACTTGTCGCGGACCTCGACGAGGTCGCCCGGCTTGACCCGGTAGCTCGGGATGGTCACGCGCCGGCCGTTCACCTTGACGTGGCCGTGGCTGACGAATTGCCGCGCGGCGAAGACGGTGGGAACAAACTTCGCCCGGTAGACGATGGCATCGAGCCGGCTCTCGAGCAGCCCGATCATATGCGCGCCGGAATCGCCGCGCATGCGAATGGCTTCGGCATAGATGCCGCGGAACTGGCGCTCGGAAATATTGCCGTAATAGCCGCGCAGCTTCTGCTTGGCGCGCAATTGTACGCCGTAGTCGGAGAGCTTACCCTTGCGGCGCTGACCGTGCTGGCCAGGACCATATTCGCGGCGGTTGACGGGGCTCTTGGGGCGGCCCCAGACATTTTGGCCCATGCGGCGGTCGATCTTGTATTTCGCCTCGTGGCGCTTGGTCA
>VAZQ01000060.1:8333-13398 GCA_005883115.1 Alphaproteobacteria bacterium
CCAAGACCGCGGGTCGCGAAACGCCGCGCAGGTAGGCCTGCGCGGCGCCGGGTATCTAGGGGCAAAGCAGGGTCAAGTCAACGGACGTCGGCACCAAGCTTTCACTCTATCTCCTGATAGACGTCGATTTCGACCGAGCCGGGGAACAGCGAGCGCCACGTCTGCATCGAGGCCTGCACGCGCGGGTCGCTGGCGACGCGCTGGCGGTTGACCTCGATGAGTTCGTGCGTCTCGTATTCGATCTCGTGGACGAAGCGCGCGGGGTCATCGACGTTTTGCAGAAGCCGCATGCGCCGCGCGCCAAACGCCTCGTAGAACGGCGCTGCCGACTTCATCAGCGAGGCGACTTGGCCGGAATTTGCGCTTGGCAGCGTGAATTTGAACTGAACGGTTCGCCGCACCGTTTGTGAATCGTTCGCCATCTAGCGCCCCTCCCAGGTTGGGTTTGCTCGATGCTAGAGCGGTTTTCATTGCATTGAAATCGCAGCCCATTGGCAGGTCAGCCCGCCATGCCGCCGCCATGCCGAAATGCGCCAGCGCCGCTGCGAGGGCGAGCGAGGGAACGCGGCCCGAGGTGAAGGCGATGCGCGCAGGCGAGGGCGGCTCGCCGCTTAGCGGCGGCCCGAGCAAATCGGCCACACGCCGCGCGATCGCCGGCGCGGGATCGACGAAGGTGACCGGCCAAGGCGCAAGCCGGGTAAAACGCTCGAGCAGCAGCGGATAGTGCGTGCAGGCGAGCACCACCGTGTCGGTGCGCCGTCCAGCAGCATCGATGAAGCAGGGGGCGATCTCCCGCGCGATCAGCTGATCGGCGACCGGCGCACCGTTAAGCTCCTCTTCCGCAAAAGCGGCGAGCTGGGCCGAGCCGACCAGCGCGACCTCGCTGCCGTTGGCGAAGTCGCGGATCAGCGCGCGCGTATATTCGCGGCTCACGGTCGCCTCGGTGCCGAGCACTGCCACACGCTTAGTGCGCGAGAGGACGCACGCCGGCTTGATCGCGGGCACAGTGCCAACGAACGGCACGCTAAAGCGTGTGCGCAAATGCGGCAGCACCAGCGTCGAGGCGGTGTTGCAGGCAATAACGATGAGATCGGGACGGTGGGTCTCAATCAGCTCGGCCATGAGTCCGCCGACGCGCGCGACGAGTTCCGTCTCGCCGTGACTGCCATAGGGAAAGAAAGCGTCGTCCGCGACATAGACGTAACGCGCGTCGGGTCGCGCCTTCGCGACTTCGCGAAAAACGGTCAGCCCGCCCAGCCCCGAGTCGAACATGAGGATGGTCGTTGGCACGAGCTGTCCTAGCCAGGGCCGGGATCAGACGCGGCGGCGAGCTTCCCGAACACCCGCTCGAAAATCGTATCCACGTGCTTGAAATGGTGAGCGAGCTCGAAGTTTTCTTTGAGCTCAGCCTCGCTCAAGTGCCTGCGCACCTCCTTGTCGGCCGCGAGCGAGGAGAAGAAGTCAGAGTCACCCTTCCAGGCGCGCATGGCGTTGCGCTGCACGATCGCGTAGGCCTCCTCGCGCGCCACCCCCTTTTGCGTGAGCGCGAGCATCACCCGCTGCGAATGAATGAGTCCGCCGAGACGCTCGAGATTCTGCTGCATATTTGCGGGATAGACCACGAGCTTGTCGATGATGCCCGTGAGCCGCGCCAGCACAAAGTCGAGCGTTACCGTGGCATCGGGTGCGCTCATGCGCTCGACCGACGAGTGGGAAATGTCGCGCTCGTGCCAGAGCGCCACGTTCTCGAGCGCCGGCATCACATAGGCGCGCACCATGCGGGCGAGCCCGGTGACGTTTTCCGACAGAACGGGATTGCGCTTGTGCGGCATGGCAGAGGAGCCCTTCTGCCCCTCGGAGAAGAACTCCTCGGCCTCCAACACTTCGGTGCGCTGCAGGTGGCGAACTTCGGTGGCAAGCCGTTCTACCGAGGCGGCGACGACGGCGAGCGTGGCGAAATACATGGCATGCCGATCGCGCGGGATGATTTGCGTCGAGACTGGCTCGACCGCGAGTCCCATTGCTTGCGCAACATGTTCCTCGACCCGAGGATCGACCTGCGCGAAGGTGCCGACCGCCCCGGAAATGGCGCAGGTTGCGACCTCCGTGCGCGCGGAGATGAGCCGCTCCTTGGCGCGAAAGAACTCGGCGTAGGCGTAGGCGAGCTTTAGGCCGAAGGTCGTCGGCTCGGCGTGGATGCCGTGCGAGCGGCCGATGATCGGCGTCATCTTATGCTCGAAGGCGCGCCGCTTGAGGGCTACCATGAGCGCGTCGACGTCGGCAATCAACAGATCGGCGGCACGAACGAGCTGCACGTTGAGACAGGTGTCGAGCACGTCGGATGAGGTCATGCCCTGATGCACGAACCGCGCCTGCGGCCCCACGATCTCGGCAAGATGCGTGAGGAACGCGATCACGTCGTGCTTGACCTCGCGCTCGATTGCATCGATGCGCGCGACGTCGAATTTGGCGTGCTTGCCTTTCTCCCAAATTGCCTTGGCCGCGGCCTTCGGGATCACGCCGAGCTCGGCCATGGCGTCGGCCGCATGCGCCTCGATCTCGAACCAGATGCGGTAGCGCGTCTGCGGGTCCCAGATCGCGGCCATCTCCGGCCGAGTGTAGCGCGGGATCATCGGCGGCCCTGACGAGTCATAGCCGCGCTGTAGCAGATCGGCGCAGCAAGCTCAATTCGCCGCCGCATCTCTCGTGCGAAGATGCCTAGCTCGAGAGCCGGTTGCGGTCGTGTGAGGCCGTGTAATCGACTGGCGTACCCTTGGGAATGATTCCTAAAGGATTGAGTCGCGCAATCGACCAATAATTGATCACGTAGTAGCGCGGCTTCACCGTCGCGGCGATGCCGGGCAGCTGATAGAGCTCGCGCATGTAGTTTGCGAGATTTGGGTAGTCCGCGATGCGCTGCTTGTTGCAGCGGAAGAGCGAGAAGTAGGCCACGTCGAAGCGCACCAGCGTGGGAAACAGCCGCCAATCCGCCTCGGTGATCGTGCGTCCAAGCAGATAGCGCTGGCGCGAAAGCCGCGCGTCGAGCTCGTCGAGCGTGGCGAACAGCGCGTCATACGCAGCCTCATAGGCGGATTGTGACTTGGCGAAGCCGCAGCGGTAGACGCCATTGTTGACGTTGGCATAGATCGTCTCGTTGAGGCGATCGATCTCGCCGCGCAGGGGCTTGGGATAAAAATCCGCGCCGTCCCCGGCGATGCCGTCGAATTCACTGTTGAGCATGCGAATGATTTCGGACGACTCGTTGTTGACGATGCGGCGCGCCTTCTTGTCCCAGAGCGTCGGCACCGTGACCTTGCCGGTGTAGTGCGGATCGCCGGCGGTATAGGCCTGGTGCAGGTAATGGAAGCCGTTGACGGTATCTGGCGTGCAGTCCGGGAAGGCCGGATCGTTCTCGAACGTCCAGCCCTGCTGCTTCAAGCCGGGAATTGCATACGAGACCGTGATCGCATCGTTAAGCTTCTTGAGCGAGCGATAGATCAGCGTGCGGTGCGCCCACGGGCAGCCGTGCGCGACGTAGAGGTGATAGCGGCCGCCCTCCGCCCCGAAGCCGGACGAGCCGTCCGCCGTGATGCGGTCGCGGAATTGGCTGTCGGCGCGGCGGAATTCCCCGCTGGCCCCGGTCTCCTGGGGAAGTTCGCCGTCGCGCCAGGTCCCGTCGATGAGAACGCCCATTACGCCGCCTCCCCGCGCGCGAACGCCGCGGCGTTGCGGATCGCGGCGATGTTGGCGCGATAATTGTCTCCCTTGCCGCCCTTGAACACGGCCGAGCCCGCCACCAGCACATTGGCACCGGCGCGCGCCACCAGCGGCGCGGTTTCCGCCGTGATGCCGCCGTCGACCTCGATGTCGATTGACCGCGCGCCGGCGAGCGCGCGCAGCCGCGAAATTTTTTCTGCCGACGAGGGAATGAAGGCCTGCCCGCCGAAGCCGGGATTGACCGACATCACCAGAACGAGGTCGACAAGATCGATCAGCGGCTCGACTGCGCTCTCGCTCGTGCCGGGATTGAGGGTCACCCCAGCCTTCTTGCCGAGCGCGCGGATTGCCTGCAGCGAGCGATGCACGTGCGGCCCCGCCTCGACGTGCACGGTGATGATGTCGGCGCCGGCGTTGGCAAACGCCTCGAGATAGGGATCGCATGGCGCGATCATCAGATGCACGTCGAGCACTTTCTTGGTGTGCGGGCGCAGCGCCTTCACCATGCCGGGGCCGATCGAGATATTCGGAACGAAATGCCCATCCATCACGTCGACGTGGATCCAATCGGCGCCGGCGTTATCGACCGCGCGTACCTCTTCGCCGAGCTTGGCGAAGTCGGCGGCCAAAATCGACGGGGCGACGATGAGCGGATGTCGCATTTTCTCCTCGCGTGACGCCGTTCGCCTAACACGGCGGATGGGGCAGCGGCAATGCGCCCCTGCGAACCCATTAGCATGGGTTTCGACAAGACATCGCCAGCGCAAGCGACAAACTAGGTCTGCGCCTTGCCTCCCTTTGGGGAGGGAGTGACTTGAGAAACTTCATCGTGTTGCATGCCTCCTCCTGGTCCCTCCGGCCGAAGTCGCATGTTTTCCGACTTCGGCTGCTTGCGGGGGGAGGGGACGATGTGCCGCCGTCCTCGTGCGAATATCGAGGGACGGACGCAAATTTTTGCAAAAGGAAACGCATGGCGCGCCTCGATGTGATCGTGCTCGGCGCCGGCATCGTGGGCACCTCGGTCGCGCTGCAGCTTGCCAAGCACAGCCTTGGCGTGGCGCTCGTCGATCGTCGCGCGGTTGGCGAAGAGACTTCCTACGGCAATGCTGGGGTCATCGAAGGCAACACGATCTTTCCGCCCGCCTTCCCGTCGGACCCGATCGCGCTATTGCGAATAGCGCTCAAGCGCGCGCCGGAAGCCAATTATCACTTGAATTTTCTGCCGCAGCTTGCGCCTTGGCTCATCGCATTTCGTGCCGCTTCGCGCCCCGAGCGCCTGATTGAGACCGCGCACCTGATGCGCCCCCTGTTCGCGCGCGCGCTCGCCGAGCACGAGGTGCTGCTGGCG
>VAZQ01000061.1 GCA_005883115.1 Alphaproteobacteria bacterium
TAAGCGCGTTCACGCGCGTCTTCCGACGCGCTATGCCCGGCAATGAGGGATCAAATCAAATGCAGCGAATGCAGATAGTGCGGATTGAAAAACCCGAGGGCCACGAAAGCCAACCCAATTATGCCGAGCCCCATGGCCGCATAGACCAGCGCCATAATACCGGTGATGACGGCCGCCGACGCCAGCACGATACCGATCTGATAGGCCGCCGACGCGAACTCATAATGATGATAGCGCGCCAACTGAGTGTCGCGTTGATGCTCGTACGCTTCAGCTTGCGCCCGCAACTCCTTGCGGCCATCCTTCTCCACCGGATCGGACTCGTAGCGCGCCACGGTGTTCATCCAGTCATCCGCCTGCTTGAGTAGCGCCGCTCTCGCTTGATCTGGCGCCGTGGCGGCTTCGAGCGCCAAGGCCTGCGCGGCGGTGCGAAGCGTGGTCTGGCGGATGGTTTTGGCTTGGAAAAAATTCCAGGAATCGGACGCCTTGATATTGAAGGAGATGCCTTCCGTCTGAGCGCTCTTGCCGAACATTTCGGCGAGCGCAAGCAAGAGGGCCATCACCGAGATCAGCAGCGCGATCTTCTTGTTCCCCCTTTCCCCGACGGGCTTTCCGCGGCCGCCGCCGTGTCCGTGTTCCTCATGTTCGATGTGATGCTCGACTTCATGTTGGACCGCGTGCACGCCATGACTCATGTCATCCTCCGCGCCTTCTCGGGCGGACGATCTATCGAACCAGCTGAGTTTCGCAAGGGGAGCCCCCGCTTACGCATTCGTCACGCTCGCGGATGCGCGTTGCGGTAGACTTCCATAAGACGTTCGGTATCGACCGCGGTGTACATTTGCGTCGTGGATAAGGAGGCGTGCCCGAGCAGCTCTTGGATGGCGCGCAGGTCGCCGCCGCGAGCCAACAGATGTGTCGCGAATGAATGGCGCAGCGCATGCGGCGTCGCCGTTTCCGGCAGGCCGAGCGCACCGCGCAGCCGCGCCATCGCAAGTTGGACAACGCGCGGCGATAGCGGCCCGCCTCTGGCACCGATAAATAGCGGACCTTCGGCAGCAAGCTCGTAGGGGCAGAGCGCGATGTATTCGGCGGCGAGCTTGGTGACCTGGGCCAGCACCGGCACCATGCGCGGCTTGTTGCCCTTGCCGATGACCGTGATGACGTCACCGCATCCGGGAGCGGGGATGTCGCCGCGCTTGAGAGCCAGGGCCTCGCCGATGCGCAGGCCCGAGCCGTAGAGCAAGGCCAGCACTGCGGCGTCGCGCGCGAGAATCCAGGGATCGCGCTCCTCGCCGGCGCGCAAGCCAGTGTCGATGATGCGCTTGGCGGCAGCAATTGCGACCGGCTTGGGTAGCGTCCTCGTCAATTTCGGCGACCGTACCGCAGACAGCGCGCTGATGCTTCCTTTGCCGTTGCGTTCCAGAAAACGGGCGAACGAGCGCGCGCCGGCGAGCATACGCATCAGCGAGCGGCTGCTGACGCCGTCGGCTCGCCGTGCCGCCATGAACGCGCGCACGTCGAGCGGCTTGAGGCGCGAGAGCGCCGGCAGTGTGACCCGCTTGCCGAAATGGCCGCAGAGGAAGACGAGGAACTGGCGAACATCACGCTCATAAGCCTCGACCGTTTTTGGTGACAATCGTCGTTCCGCGGACAGGTGTCCGAGCCAGCATGCGAACTCGCGGGCGACGTCGCTGGCGGCAAACGCGATGTCCGAGGCGGGTAGTGCGCTTGACATGCGGCTCATATATCGCCCCTTCCTTCCCCGTTCGTTAAGCGATTCAAGCGCGCCGAGAATCATGGCCAAACGCGTCGTCGATGTCCTCGTTCCCGTCGCCCTCGATCAGGCCTATTCCTACCGGGTGCCGGAAGGGCTTGAGCTCGCGCCCGGGGACCTGGTTACCGTTCCGTTGGGTGCGCGCATGGCGACGGGGGTGGCGTGGGCCGACAACCCGAAGTCCAATCCGCGGCTCGACAACCGCATGCGGGACATCGAGGAGAAGCTCGATATCCCGCCGCTCAAGCCGGAACTGCGCAAGTTCATTGATTGGGTATCGGCTTATACGCTGAGCCCCCGCGGCACTGTGCTGCGCATGGCGCTGCGCATGGGCGAACATCTCGGTCCGGCGCGCGAGCGCATCGGGGTTCGGCTTGCCGGCGGCGCCCCCAAACGGATGACGGCGGCTCGCGAGCGGGTGCTCGCCCTCCTTGCCGATGGCCTTGCGCATGGCAAGCGCGATATTGCGGAGGAAGCGGGAGTATCTTCGGGGGTGATCGACGGATTGATCGATGAGGGGACGCTCGAGACTCTGGTCCTGCCGCCCGAGCCCGTGGCGCGTGCGCCCGACGCGGATTTTTCGCTCCCCGATTTCACGCCCGCGCAACGCGGCGCGGCGGACGCGCTGTGCGAGACCGTGGCGAGCGGCGGTTACGGCGTCACGCTGCTCGATGGCGTAACTGGGGCGGGCAAGACGCGCGTCTATTTCGAGGCGATTGCCGACGTCATCCGAGGCGGAAAACAAGCGCTGGTCCTCGTCCCCGAGATCGCCCTCACCACACAATTTCTCGACCGCTTCGCGGAACGCTTCGGCGTGCGACCGGCGGAGTGGCACTCGCAACTGTCGCAGCGCCTGCGCGCGCGCACATGGAATGCGGTGGCGACGGGCAGCGTCAGCGTGATCATCGGCGCACGCTCAGCGCTGTTCCTGCCCTATGCCGATCTCGGGCTAATCGTGGTCGACGAGGAGCATGATCCCGCCTACAAGCAAGAGGACGGCGCGCGGTATCACGCGCGCGATATGGCGGTCGTGCGCGCGCGGGGAGCTCACATCCCGATCGTGCTCGTGTCGGCGACCCCGTCGGTCGAGACCGAGGTGAATGCCCGGCAGGGCCGGTATAGGCGCGCGCATCTTCCGGAGCGTTTCGGCAGCGGCCTTCTTCCCACCATCGAGGCGATTGACCTGCGCACTGAAGGTCCGCCGCGCGGCCGCTTCATTGCGCCGCGTCTGGCGCAAGCCGTGACCGTTGCGATCGAGGGCGGCGAACAGGCCCTCTTGTTCCTCAATCGCCGTGGCTATGCGCCGCTGACGCTCTGCCGTAGATGCGGGTTTCGGCTCGCCTGCCCGAATTGCGACGCTTGGCTGGTCGACCATCGTTTCAGGCGCCCCACTGCGGCTTCTCGATGCCGCCTCCGCTGCAGTGTCCCCATTGTCAGGCGGCTGACCCGTTTGTCGCGGTCGGACCTGGGGTCGAACGGTTGGAGCAGGAAGCGGCAGAGTTGTTCCCGGCGAGTCGCATCCTGGTGCTGTCAAGCGATCTGGTCGAATCGGTCGAGCGGCTACGCAAGGAGCTCGACGAGGTCGCGCAGGGCCGCTTCGATATCATCATCGGGACCCAGCTTGTGGCCAAAGGACATCATTTTCCCAAGCTCAACCTGGTCGGTGTGATCGATGCCGATCTGGGCCTGGCGAACGGCGATCCGCGCGCCGCCGAACGCACGTTCCAACTGCTGCATCAGGTCATTGGTCGCGCCGGGCGCCAGGAGGGTCGCGGCCTCGGCTATCTGCAGACGCATCAGCCCGATCATCCAGTGTTGCGCGCACTTCTGGCGGGCGACCGCGACGCGTTCTACACGCGCGAGATCGAACTACGCCAAAAGACGCAGTACCCGCCGTTCGCGCGGCTTGCGAGCCTGCTCGTCTCGGCGGGGGAACGCAATGCCGCGGAATATTTCGCGCACCGGCTCGCCGCTGCTGCCCCCAGCGCGGACGAGGTGCGCGTGCTCGGACCGGCGGAAGCCCCGCTCGCCGTGGTGCGCGGCCGCCATCGGTTCCGGCTGCTGGTGAAAGCTCCGCGCGGATTCGACCTTTCAGCCTATCTGCGCCGATGGGTTGCCGCCGCGCCCAAGCGCAAGGGCAACGTCAGGCTCGAGGTGGACGTCGATCCGCAGAGCTTTCTTTGACGTGTTACCCAGCGCCAGCGGAGCCCTTTGCCTGCTGTCGGCCTGTCTGACGTTCGCGCCGTTCCAAGTTATTGCTCGATCGGAGCTGTCTGCGACGAGCGTGCATTGGGCGCAAGCAGCACACCCGCGGCGGCGGCCAAAATGAACGCCGAGCCCACTATGTCTGTCACGGTCGGTCGCTCGCCGAGGATCAGCACCGAGGACAGGATGCCAACGACCGGGACGCTCAATACGCCGAGGGATGCGGTGGTTGCCGGCAATCTGCGCACGATCTCGAACCACAGCAGATAGGCAAAGGCCGATCCGACGACCGCGGAAAAGAACAATGCCCAAAGTGCGCGAGGGTGAACAGGCCACAAATGCAGCGACCCTTCGAAGATGAGCATTCCGGCGACGGTAACGAGGAGCCCGACGAAGAGCTGCCACGCCGAGATCGCCATCGGATCGGCATCGATTTGCGCCCATTTCAAATACACCGTACCGGCCGCCCAACTTGTCGCCGTCGCCAGAGCGAGCATGAGGCCGAGCACGTCGCTCGATCCGATCAGCGGATAGATCAGGACTGCCAATCCAACGATTGCGAGAAGGAGTGAGATGCCGCGGGAGAGATTGAACCGCTCGCCAAGGACCGGATACGCCAGCAATGCGGCCCAGATCGGCATCGTGTAAGTGAGAATCGCCACACGCGAGGTTGCGGTCGCGAGTTGCGCGAAAGCGGCAAAGAGTGTGAAGCACGCAATGTTGAGGCAGCCCGCAACCATGAGATGCGCGCGCGCCACGCTACTTTTCACGCTGATAGTGCGGCCCTGCATGAGGGCGAGCGCGAATAATGCAATCGTCGCGAGCCCCGAGGTGCCGACGCGCATGCTGAAGGGGGGTATCTCGTTGAGCGCGATCTTCATGGCCGGCCAGCTCAGGCCCCAGGCGAGGCTCACCGCGACCAGCATGAGGCGGGCCGTCGGGTTGGCGACGTCATGGGCCGATGCAGGTGGCACGTTGAGGGTTCCGGCAGGCCAACAAGAGAGGACGTCTGTGTAGCACCAGCGCCGTGCACGCGCGCAAGCCCAGTCGGGCCGCAAAAACATCGATGCGGTGTGGACGTTTCGTCATGTTGCACCGCAGTTATCGGTATGTTACGCAACCGCGCGATTTCGCGGGTTTTGGGAGCGCGCCGGCGCTCTTCCGCGGAAATGCAGAGTTTCATTGAATCTCAAGGGCTTCGCGCCCACCGTCCGCGACGGTGCCGATCCCTCGGAATTGCCGAAAGAGCATCCACGTGGCAGGCGAACATGCAACCATATCCGGCATGGCAGGCCGCTACGCGACCGCCCTGTTCGAGCTCGCGCGCGAACAGAACGGTATCGATCGGGTCAAAGTTGATCTCGATCGGTTCGAAGCCCTTGTGGATGAGGTCGCCGATTTGGCTCGCCTGCTGAGGAGCCCCGTATTCTCCGCCGAGGAGCAGACACGCGCGCTCTCGGGCGTGCTCGACCGTGCGGGCATTGATGGGCTCGCCGCCAATGTCCTCAAACTGCTTGGAACCAACCGGCGACTTTTCGCAGCGCTCGATGTTGCGCGCGGCTACCGGGCGCTGGTCGCCAAGCACAAGGGCGAGGTCACCGCCGAGGTCACTCTCGCGGAGCAGCCGAACGAGAGACATCTTGACGCAATCAAGGAGGCACTCACGGCTGTGACCAAAAAACATGTCGAGGTCAAACTGAAGGTCGAGCCTTCGATCATTGGAGGTCTCGTGGTCAAGCTCGGCTCGCGCATGGTCGACAGCTCGCTACGCACCAAGCTCAATGCGATGAAGGAGAGGCCGAGGTCTCGGAGGTCGGCCAGGTTCTCTCCGTCGGTGACGGCATCGCTCGCGTCTATGGCCTCGATAATGTTGAGGCCGGCGAGATGGTGGAATTCGAGAACGGCGTGCGCGGAATGGCGCTCAACCTCGAGATCGACAACGTCGGCATCGTGATCTTCGGCGAGGACCGTGAGATCAAGGAAGGGCAGACCGTCAAACGCACGGGCGCTATCGTCGACGCTCCTGTTGGCAAGGCTTTGCTCGGCCGCGTCGTCGACGCGCTCGGCAACCCGATCGATGGTAAGGGGCCGATCGATGCGAAAGAGCGCAGACGCGTGGACGTCAAAGCGCCTGGCATCATCCCGCGCAGATCTGTGCACGAGCCGATGGCCACCGGGCTGAAGGCCATTGACGCGCTCATTCCGATCGGTCGCGGCCAGCGCGAGCTGATCATCGGCGATCGGCAGACCGGGAAGACCGCGATCGCGCTCGACACCATACTCAATCAGAAGGCGCTCAACGCGACGGGCGACGAGAAGGTCAAGCTCTATTGTGTCTACGTGGCGGTCGGCCAGAAACGCTCGACCGTGGTGCAATTCGCCAAAGTGCTGGAGGAGAACGGCGCGCTCGACTATTCGATCATCGTTGCGGCAACCGCGTCCGATCCCGCCCCCATGCAGTTTCTCGCGCCGTTTTCCGGCTGCACCATGGGCGAATATTTCCGCGACAACGGCATGCACGCGGTGATCGTCTACGATGATCTCTCGAAACAAGCCGTGTCGTATCGGCAGATGTCGCTGTTGTTGCGCCGTCCGCCCGGACGCGAGGCCTATCCCGGCGACGTGTTCTATCTGCACTCGCGGCTCCTCGAGCGCGCTGCCAAGATGAACGATGCCAACAAAGCCGGATCGCTCACCGCGCTTCCCATCATCGAGACGCAGGCGAACGACGTGTCCGCCTATATCCCGACCAACGTCATCTCGATCACCGACGGACAGATCTTTCTGGAGACGGACCTGTTCTATCAGGGCATCCGCCCGGCGGTGAATGTCGGGCTGTCCGTGTCACGCGTCGGTTCCGCCGCGCAGACCAAAGCGATGAAGAAGGTCGCCGGCCGGATCAAAGGCGAACTCGCGCAGTATCGAGAAATGGCGGCGTTCGCGCAGTTCGGCTCCGACCTCGATGCCACGACCCAACGCCTGCTCAACCGGGGCGCGCGGCTCACCGAACTGCTCAAACAGCCGCAGTTTTCCCCGCTTAAGATGGAGGAGCAGGTGGTCGTCATCTATGCCGGAGTGAATGGCTACCTCGATCCGATCCCCGTCGAGCGGGCGCGCGCCTTCGAGGAGGGCCTGCTAGGCCTGATGCGTACGCAACACGCGGACATCCTTGCCGCCATCCGCGATAGCCGGGATCTCGACGACACCACCGCCGCCAAGCTCAAAGCTGCGGTCGACGCATACGCCAAGACCTTCGCCTGAAGCACAGGACAGGAGACGGAGAACACACGACAGAGATCGACGGCCGATGATCGACGTCTGACGCGAACGTTCGCTTCTCCGTCCTCTGTCGTCCGTCCTCTCTCATCCGACCTCAAATGCCTAGCCTCAAAGACATGCGCGTGCGCATCGCCTCGACCAAGGCGACGCAAAAGATCACCAAGGCCATGCAGATGGTCGCCGCATCGAAGCTGCGGCGCGCGCAGGTCGTGGCCGAGGCCGCGCGTCCGTATGCCCTGCGCATGGCGAAGGTGCTTGGCAATATTGCTGCCGCGGTCGGCAACCTTGGCACGGCGCCGCGATTGCTGACCGGAACCGGCAGTAACCGGGTACATCTCCTGTTGGTATGCACCGCCGAACGTGGCCTCTGCGGGCCTTTCAACTCGGCAATCGTGCGCCTTGCGCGCGAGCGCGCAAATGCACTGACGGCCGAAGGCAAGGAGGTAAAGTTCTTTTGTGTCGGCCGCAAAGGCTATGAGCAGCTTCGTCGCACTTACGAGAAGCAGATTATAGAGCACCTCGAGCTGCGCGCTGTCCGCACCCTCGCCTTCCAGCACGCCGAACAAATAGGCGATAAGATCCTGCGGCTTTACGAACAGGGTGCGTTCGACGTCTGCACACTTTTCTTTTCACGTTTCAAATCCATCATCGCCCAGATCCCGATGGCGCAGCAGATCATTCCACCCGTATTCGAGGGCGAAGCCGGCCTCGATAACGGGATGGCGTACGAATACGAGCCCGACGAGGATGAAATCCTGGTCGAGCTTCTGCCGCGCAACGTCTCCGTGCAGATTTTCGGCGCTCTCCTGGAGAATGCCGCATCGTTCTACGGCGCACAGATGAGCGCGATGGACAACGCCACGCGAAACGCGGGCGAAATGATTCGCAAACAGACGCTGACCTACAACCGCACGCGCCAGGCAATGATCACGAAGGAGCTGATCGAGATCATCTCGGGTGCCGAGGCGGTGTGAAGAGCAACCTTCTATATCGATGTAATAACAAGGATCAGCAATGGCCAATCCAGTCGGGCATGTCACGCAGGTGATCGGCGCAGTCGTCGACGTGCAGTTCGAGGGGCATCTGCCGGCTATTCTCAACGCGCTCGAGACGAAGAATCAGGGCAATCGCCTGGTGCTCGAAGTCGCCCAGCATCTCGGGGAGTCGACGGTGCGCACCGTCGCCATGGACACGAGCGAAGGCCTGGTGCGCGGCCAGGAGGTCGCCGATACCGGCCAGCCGATCGCGGTGCCGGTGGGTGACGGCACGCTCGGCCGCATTATCAACGTGATTGGCGATCCGGTCGATGAGGCCGGCCCCGTGCCGCACGAGCAGCGGCGCCCAATCCACCAGCCGGCGCCTGCCTTTACCGACCAATCGACCGAAGCGGAAATTCTCATCACCGGCATCAAAGTCGTCGATCTGTTGGCGCCCTACGCCAAAGGCGGCAAGGTCGGCCTGTTCGGCGGCGCTGGTGTCGGCAAGACCGTCATCATCATGGAGTTGATCAACAACGTTGCGAAGGCGCATGGCGGATATTCGGTGTTCGCCGGCGTAGGCGAGCGCACGCGCGAAGGGAACGACCTCTATCATGAAATGATCGAGTCGGGCGTGAACAAGGATCCGAAGAAGAACAATGGGTCTGCCGCAGGCTCAAAGTGCGCCCTGGTCTACGGCCAGATGAACGAGCCGCCCGGCGCGCGCGCCCGGGTCGGCCTTTCCGGGCTCACCGTCGCCGAGTATTTCCGCGATCAAGGCCAGGACGTGTTGTTCTTCGTGGACAACATCTTCCGTTTCACGCAGGCGGGTTCGGAGGTCTCGGCGTTGCTCGGGCGCATTCCCTCGGCCGTGGGCTATCAGCCAACGCTTGCAACCGACATGGGGGCGTTGCAAGAGCGCATCACCACGACGACAAAGGGGTCGATTACCTCGGTACAGGCGATCTATGTGCCCGCGGATGATCTCACGGATCCGGCGCCGGCAACGTCATTCGCGCACCTCGATGCAACGACCGTGCTGGCGCGCTCGATCGCGGAGAAGGGCATCTATCCGGCAGTCGATCCGCTCGACTCCACTTCGCGCATGCTTTCTCCCATGATCGTGGGCGAGGAGCATTATGGAGTCGCCCGCCAAGTGCAGCAGATTCTGCAACGCTATAAGGCTTTGCAAGACATTATCGCCATTCTCGGCATGGATGAACTTTCCGAAGAGGACAAGCTCACCGTCGCGCGCGCGCGTAAGATCGAGCGCTTCTTGTCACAGCCATTCCACGTCGCCGAAGTGTTCACCGGCGCGCCGGGCGTGTTTGTCGAGCTCGCCGATA
>VAZQ01000062.1:0-4348 GCA_005883115.1 Alphaproteobacteria bacterium
CCTGGCCTCCTCGAGTGAAATGCCAATCTCCTGCGAGGTTATGTAGCCATCGATCTGGTTGGTCTTGATCGCTGCGCGTGCCGGCGGCATCCCGCCGATCGGCACGGTGGTGATGCCGGCTGGGCCCCAGCCCTTCTGCGTGCCGATCCGCCTGCCGATCCACTCGGTCAGCGAGCCCGCGGTGGTGACGCCGAGCTTCTTACCCTTGAGGTCGTCGACGGTCTTGATCGGTGAATCGTAGCCGACCATCACCGCCATATTCCGTGGGATGCCGGCCATGGCACCGACCGCCTTGGCCGGCGCGCCTTTGACCATGAAGGCCATGCCGGGTCCGCCGCCGATGCCGACGTCGATGCTGTCGGAGGTCAGTCCTTGTTGCATCTTGGCGTCGCCGTTGAAGGCGGACGCCTCGATCTCGAGGCCATGCTTGGCGAAGATGCCGGTCTGGATGCCGACGTCGAGTGGCGTGAAGGTCCAGGCGAACGCCACCGCCTTGCCGACGCGCAGCTCCTCTGCGGCGCTTGCGGGCACCATCGATAGCGCAATCAGGATGATCGAGAATGCACGTAGAAATCCTGGCATCGCGTCCTCCGGGCGGCCGTAGGTTTCGGCCTTGGCGAAAATCATTGCAGAAATCCGTCATAAGTACCATGTTTCGTGCGTGGGCCGCATGGGCCGCGTTGACCGGATGGCCCCGTTCTAAGTCGCAGAATCGCAGACTTTGCAGCAGGGACTTCAGCATGCACATCATCGATTCGCATTTTCATTGGTGGCCGCGCTCGATCTTCGACAAGCTGTGCAAGCGCCAGGACTACCCGCGGGCCGCGGTGAACCGCCAGGGCGGCTACGACTACTCGCGCCGTGCAAGCAGCGGCGCTCATCTCAACAGCTGGGCCGAGTGGTTCGATCTCGACAAGCAGTTCGAATACATGGACAGCCTCGGCCACCGGGTCGATGTGGTGTGCTCGATCGGCCCGTTCTCGGTTTCGTTCTCCGACATGCCGGTTGAGGAGGGCCGCGACTACGCCCTGATGTGGAACGAGGAGATGGCCGGGGCACAGAAGAAATATCCGGGCCGGCTGTGGGCCAGCGCCGCGGTGCCGTTGCAGGACGCCCGCGTGGCGATCGAGGTGGTCGACGACGCGGTCAACCGGCTCGGGCTGATGGGCGTGAACCTGCCGGGCAGTGTCGGCGAAGACGCGCGCATCGATGCCGAGCGGCTGATGCCGTTCTACGCGCATTGCGAGAAGCTCGGCCTGCCGCTGTTCCTGCATCCGACCGACGTGATCTTCCAAGACATTCTCGACGGCTACGACGGCGCGCTGCATCTGGGCCTCGGCCGCATCATCGAGGTCAGCGTCGCTGCGATGCGGCTCATTCTCTCCGGCACCATGGAGCGTCATCCGGATCTGAAAATCGTGCTGTCGCACACGGGCGGCGCGCTACCATATCAGGCCGGCCGCATGGACAAGAACTCCAAGGCCGCCAAGCTGCCGAAGCCGGTGACCACCTACATGAAGCGCATGTTCACCGACACGGTGTCGCCGCACGCCAAGGGCATGCAGTTCGCGATCGACTATTTCGGCATCGACCGCGTGATGTACGGCACCGACTATCCGTGCTGGGACCCGGCGGCGTGTTTGAAGCTGCTCGAGGACGTGCGGCTCACCGAGGCCGACAAGCGCAAGGTGTTCTACGACAACGCGCGGCGCATCCTCGGCTTGAAGGACCCGCCGTTGGCGAAGTCGGCAAAGGGCGAGCCGGTGCTGGCCTAGCCGTCGGCTGTCGCCCCAAACTCGATTGTTGTCCCCGCCTCCCGGCGCTCCATCCCCTCATCCGAGGGAATTGGCAAACAGGGCGCCCGAAAAACAACATCCCGGAGGGTGATGCTTTGCCGGAAGCGTCTCGATCTACGACGCCCCAAACCGTTCGTCGATGCCAGCCCATTTGTCGAAGCCGACAGTGCGCTTGTAATCCTCGAAATCCATCCCATCGTTGCGCCGCGCGAATTGGCCCGATTTCATATCGAGCAGCACCGCTTCCACCGCCTTGGCGGCGTGCATCAGCGTGTCGAGGCCGAGCACGGCGCAGTCGAAGCCGAGCTGGCCCATCTCCTCCATGGTCAGGATCGGGGTGTGGCCGCCCATCAGCGGGTTGCAGATCTGCGGCACGTCGAATGCCTTGCCGATCCGCTCCAGCTCGGCCACGCTGCGCGGCGCTTCGATGAAGATGCCGTCGGCGCCGGCCTTGATGAACGCCTCGGCGCGGCGCATCGCCTCGTCGAGGTCGTAGACCGCGCGCGCGTCGGTCCTCGCGAGAATCCAAGTTTCGGGATTGATGCGCTCCGAGCACGCGGCCTTGATCTTGGCGACCGCAAGCTCGGTCGGCACCACCTTCTTGCCGACCATGTGGCCACAGCGCTTGGGCCATTGCTGGTCCTCGATCAGGATCGCGCTCACGCCCATGCGCTCGTAGCTCTGCACGGTGTGCACCACGTTCTTGACGTCGCCGTAGCCATCGTCGCCGTCGACGAACACCGGCAGGTCGCAGGCCCCCATGATGTCGCGTACCGCCGCCGAGATTTCGCCGAAGCCTTTGAGCCCGACGTCCGGCACGCCGTAGCGCGAGCCGACCGCCGGAAACCCGCCGATGAAATAGGTCTCGAAGCCGATCTTCTGGATCAGCCGCGCGGACAGCGCGTCGTGCGCGCCCGGCACCACTAGAAAGCGCTTCTCCGCGACGGTCTTGTCGATGATTTGGCGAAAGCTTCCTGACATTGAGCGGCTCCGGAATTGTCGATATCGTCGTGGGGTTCGTCCCACCTCAATTCAAGCTCAGTTTGCCGAGCGAAGCCAGCACGAGATGACGCGTGCGACAGGATTTGGAGTGACCGCGTGATCTTTGTAGCGGTTGATATAGGCGGAACATTCACCGATCTGATCGGTTTCGACGAGGAGGCGGGGGCGTTCCTCCAAGCCAAGACCCTGACCACGCCGGCCGAGCTGACTCACGGCGTGATCGACTGCCTCAAGCAGAGCGGCGTGAAAGCCGGCACGATCGCGGAGCTGATCCACGGCTCCACAACGGCGATCAATACACTAATTGAACGCAAGGGGGCAAAAACCGCATTGGTGGTGACGCGCGGCACACGCGACGTCTACATCATCGGCCGCGGCAATCGGCCGGAATCGTACAATTTGTTCTTCCATCGCCACCGCCCGCTGGTGTCGCGGCGGCTCACGCTGGAGGTCGCGGAGCGAGTGCTAAGTGGCGGCGAGATCGAGACCCCGATCAAGAAGGCGAGCGTGGCGGAGGCGTGCAAAACGCTGAAGGCCGAGGGCGTTGAGGCGGTCGCGGTGTGCTTCCTGCACTCGTACGCGAACCCCGAACATGAACGCATCGCCGGCGCGACGATCCGCAAGGCGATGCCCGACGTGTATCTGTCGCTGTCGCACGAGATCCTGCGCGAGTATCGCGAGTTCGAGCGCATGTCGACGACGGTGGTGAACGCCTACATCGGGCCGAAGGTCGGCGGTTATGTGAAGAACCTGAAGTCAAGTCTGGCAGGCATCGGCTTTCGCGGCGACCTGTCGATCATGCGTTCGAACGGCGGCGTGATGACGCCGGAGGTCGCAACCGAGCGGCCCGCCGCCATGATGGAGTCGGGTCCGGTCGGCGGCATAATCGCCTCGGCGCGGGTCGGGCAGGCGCTTGGATTTCTCAATGTGATCTCGTTCGACATGGGCGGCACCACGGCCAAGGCGAGCCTGATCCGCGAGGGCGAGCCGACGCTGGCGCCGGGCTATTACGTCGGCGGCTATGCCAGCGGCCATCAGGTGATGCTGCCGATGATCGACGTGGTCGAGGTCGGCGCCGGCGGCGGCTCTATTGCGTGGCGCGACGATGTCGGCGCGCTCAAAGTGGGACCGCAAAGCGCGGGCGCCGATCCGGGGCCGATCTGCTATCGCGGCGGCGGCACCGAGCCGACCATCACCGACGCCAATGTGGTGCTCGGCCGGCTCGATCCGGACAATTTCCTCGGCGGCACCATGAAGCTCGATGCCGCTGCCGCCCTGCGCGGCATTAAGGAGAAGATCGCAAGCCCTCTGCAGCTTGATCCGATCGCGGCGGCGCAGGCGATCGTCGAGATCGCGAACAACAAGATGTCGCTCGCGGTGCGCGAGGTGTCGGTCGCCAAGGGCTTCGACCCGCGCGACTTCGCGCTGGTGGCGTCCGGCGGCGCGGGTCCGCTGCATGTCTGCGCTATCGCGCGCGAGCTTTACATCCCGAAGGTGATCGTGCCGCTGTTTCCGTCGCATTTTTCGGCGCTCGGCATGCTGCTCGCGGA
>VAZQ01000062.1:4549-6777 GCA_005883115.1 Alphaproteobacteria bacterium
GCTCAAGCGCGGCGAACGCAAAGCGATCCGCACCGCGTTCGATCAGCTCTACGAGCACCGCTACGCGCATCATTCGCCGGAGGAGCCGGTGGAGATGGTCAACATCCGGCTCCGCGCCATAGGCAAGCGGCCGAAGCTCACCTTCCCGAGTGTGGCAGTCACCGGCGCGGCGATGCCGTCGGGCGAGCGTTCGGCCTATTTCAGCAGCGCCAGCAAGCCGGTCACCGCCATGGTCTACCGGCGCGACCATCTCGGCGCCGGCGCCCGGGTTGCCGGGCCGGCGCTGATCCAGGAGCATGGCACCACCACGGTGCTGTTCGAGAACGACGCCTGTCAGGTCGCCGCGTCTGGCGAACTGATCGTCGATGTCGGAGACGCGCGATGAAACTCGACATCGTCACGCTAGAGGTGATCCGCAACGCGCTGCCGGCCATAGCCAATGAAATGGCGGCCGATCTGCAGCGCACCTCCTACAACATGATGATCTACGAGGTGCGCGACTATTGCACCGCGCTGCTCGATCTAAAGGGCGAGCTGATCTCGCAGAATGTCGGCGGCGTCTCGCACTTCGTTGCGGATTTGGGCGTCCTGGTGGTCGATGGCATGAAGCGCTACGGCCGCGGCGGCTTCAAGCCGGGCGACGTGATCATCACCAACCACCAGGCGGTCGCCGGCCAGCACCTCAACAACGTTGTCATCTACTCGCCCTATTTCTACAAGGGCGAGCTTTTGATGTTCTGTATGGTGCGGGCGCACTGGATCGACGTCGGCGGGCAAAGCACCGGGTTCGGCGCAGGCGCGACGGTCGCAGACCCCTGGTTCGAAGGGCTTCAGCTCGACCAGCTCAAGATCTACGAGGAGGGCAAGCTCAACGAGACGCTCTACCGGGTCGTCAAGGACAACATCCGTTTTCCGGAGTCCTCGCTCGGCGACATGAAATCGCAGATGGCGGCCTGCCGTCTCGCGGCTCGTCGTATGGACGAGTTGTTCGACAAGTACGGCAAGGACACGATCCTCGCCGCCATCGCGCAGATTTTCGACGAGACCGAGCAGAAGTGCCGCAACGTGGTGGCGCAGCTTCCCGACGGTGTCTACGAGGCCGAGGCTTCGATCGACGACGATGGCCTGATCCGCGACGAGGAAGTGCCGATCCGGGTCAAGATCGCGATTAAGGGCAGCGACATGACGATCGATCTGTCCGGCTGCTCGGCCGAGCGCAAGGCTGCGATCAATTCGCGCACCTATGCCGGCGCGCGCGTCGCCTACAAGGCGCTCACCGGTCCGCTCGACCCGGTCAACGAGGGCTCGTTCCGCGCTCTCAAGGTCATCATCCCGGAAGGCAACATCATGATGGCCCGCTTCCCGGCGCCGATGTCGGGCTGGAGCGCCATTGTGCCGACCGTGGTGGACACGATCGTGATGGCACTCGCCAAGGCGATGCCGGACCGCGTTCCCGCCGGTCATCACGGGCTGCTCGGCGGAACGGTGGTGTTCTTCGGGCTGGACCCCAAGACCAAGCGTCGTTTCGTCGTGCAGAGCATCGAAGGCGGCGGGTGGGGCGGCCGGCCGTTCGAGGATGGCGAGTCGGCAACCGTGTCGGTGTGCCAGGGCGACGTGCGCAACGGTTCGATCGAGGGGATCGAGCTCAAATGTCCGGTGCTGGTCGAAAGCCGAGGGTTACGGCAGGATTCCTGCGGCGCGGGAAAGCACCGCGGCGGCCTCGGGCTTGACGTTCGGGTGCGCAACCTGGTGGAGGGCAAGTGGAATTTCGAAAGGTCGAGGCGCAGCAAGCGGCCGCCCTGGGGGCTCTGGGGCGGGACCGCCGGCGAGCCCGGCGGCAATCTGCTCAAGCTGCCGGGCGAAAAGGCTTTCAAGTTTATCACCGGCTCCAATATCTCGGTTTCGCGCAATTCCAAGGCGATCGTGCGCACCGGCGGCGGCGGCGGCTGGGGCGATCCGCTGGAGCGCGTCGCTGCAATGGTCGTCGAAGATGTCGCCGAGGGGCTGA
This sequence comes from Alphaproteobacteria bacterium, assembly GCA_005883115.1. Lineage (GTDB taxonomy): Bacteria > Pseudomonadota > Alphaproteobacteria > Rhizobiales > Xanthobacteraceae > VAZQ01. The sequence continues at coordinate 6,558 of VAZQ01000062.1, forward strand.
TCTCCCGGCAGGCGGCCCGCAAACTCTATGGCGTGATACTCCGAGGCAACATGTCGCTTGACGAAAGCGCGACTGCCCGCCTGCGAGACCGGCTAAGATCGACGCGCAAGGCCCGGTCCAAAAAAGCTCCAAGCTGAAGCCGCAAAAGCGGCCCGGCCTGCGCAAGGGGAGGAAACGGCGGTGAAGACCCGAAGCGTTCCTGCCGAAATGACCGGAACTC
>VAZQ01000711.1:0-294 GCA_005883115.1 Alphaproteobacteria bacterium
AACGGTGGTTCCGCTATCGCCCCGCCAACGTTTAAAGGAAGCTGGCTTAGTCGAGGGCCAGAATGTGCCGAGCGGACATATCGCCCCAGTGGGGCCGCAAGTTCGCGCTCACCATCCCCGACATTTCATGGAGTCGCGCATGTATGCCCCATCGCAGCGAAACACGGTACCGCCCTTCCATACGGAATCGGCCGGCGAGGTCAGCTTAATGTAAAATTTCGCGCCGTTGAGACAACGAGCGCGCAGCGCCCCATCTGGCGGCGTATTCCATTCCGGCTGGGGTTGTAACGTGAG